>JANMCS010000236.1:0-20658 GCA_031361405.1 Betaproteobacteria bacterium | reverse complement strand
CCGCGCATGGTTTCATGACGCGCGACGGCAAGCCCGATACGCACAACACGGCGTGCATGCGCGATTGCGTGACCACGGTGAAGCTGTCCTCCGAGATGCCCGATTACGCGCGCGACCAGCACGGCAATCTGGCGGAGCAGGTGCCCGGCGTCGGCGTGTCGGCCCGGGTTCCTGCCACGCGTGTGGCCATCGCCCCGAAGTCCGGCGCGGAACTGGCGCAGGCCAACGCCTGCACCACCTGCCATGACGTTGCGAGCCGCAAGATCGGGCCGGGATTCCGCGAAATTGCGGCTAAATATTCAGGTGATGCCGGCGCCGAGGCGCGGCTGCTGGCCAAGCTCAAGGCGGGGGGCGCTGCCGTATGGGGCAACATTCCGATGCCGCCGCAGTCCGCGCTGAAGGACACCGATGCACGCGCCCTGATCCTGTGGATCCTGGCGGGGGCGCGGCCGTGATAAGCAAATAGCCTGGCGTTGGACGCAATATTCAACGCCGGGACTAGAATGTCAGCTTGGCTCGAACAGGAGGATTCACGATGGACATGCAACGCAGGGATGTACTGAAAAAAGGCGGCGGTGTCTCGCTGCTGACGCTGCTCGTGGCCGCGGGCTGGCTCTCGCCCGGCGAAGCGCAGGCGCAGGCCGCAGGTTGGAACAAGGCCGCCTTCGACACCAAGTCGATGGACGAAACGATGAAGGCGCTGGGCGGCACGGCGCCCGTGCAGAGCAAGGACATCACGTTCGTGCAGACGCCCGACATCGCCGAAAACGGCGCCGTGGTGCCCATCGGCATCGCCAGCGCCATTCCCAAGACCGAAGCGATCGCCATCCTGATCGAGAAGAACCCGAACATGCTGGCGGCGGTGTTCGAGATTCCGGCGGGTACCGATCCGGCGATTTCCACGCGCGTGAAGATGGGCCAGAGTTCGAACGTCTTCGCGCTGGTCAAGGCCGACGGCAAGTACTACGTCGCATCCAAGGAAATCAAGGTCACGTTGGGCGGCTGCGGCGGTTGACCGCGCGTTGTCCACCGTTCACCGCTTCAACAGGAGATTCAAATGGCAGATCCGATGCGAATTCGCGCCAACGTGACAGGTGATTCCACCGAGGTCCGGGCGCTCATGAGTCACGAAATGGAAACCGGCCAGCGCAAGGATGCGGCAGGCAAGGTCATTCCCGGCTGGTTCATCCAGACGGTCACCGCCACGCACAACGGCAAGAACGTGCTGACGGCGCAATGGGGGCCGGCGGTGGCCAAGAACCCGTTCCTGTCGTTCAAGTTCAAGGGCGGCGCCAAGGGCGACAAGATCCAGATCACCTGGGTCGATAATCGCGGCGACAAGCGCACCGACGAAGCGCTGATCGCGTGAGCGCGCGCGTCCTGGCGGTGGCAGCGGTGGCCGTGGCGGGCGCCGCGTTGGCACAGACGAATACCGTCGACGAGATCGCCAAGTACCGGGCGGCGCTGCAGGATGGCAACCCCGCCGAGCTGTGGGAAGCACGCGGCGAAGGGCTGTGGAAGACCCCGCGCGGGCCGAAGCAGATCACGTTCGAGAAGTGCGACCTCGGCCTCGGCCCCGGCGTGGTCAAGGGCGCCTACGCGCAGCTGCCGCGCCATTTTCCCGATGCCGACCGCGTGATGGATCTTGAAACGCGGCTCGTTCACTGCATGGTCACGCAGCAGGGCTACACGCTGGCCGATGCCAAGAAGCAGCCGTTCGGAGATGGCAACGAAAAGAAGTCCGACCTCGAGGCGCTGGTCGCCTACGTCACGTCGGAATCGCGCGGTATCAGGATGAACGTCGCCAACGCGCACCCGAAGGAGCAGGAGGCCTACCGTATCGGCGAAAAAATGTTCTTCTTCCGCGGTGGCACACATGATTTTTCGTGCGCCACCTGCCATGGCGAAGACGGCAAGCGCATCCGTCTGCAGGACCTGCCCAATCTCACCAGCAAGGAAGGCGCGCAGAAGGCCTACACCACGTGGCCCGCGTATCGCGTATCGCAGGGCGAATTGCGCACGTTCCAGTGGCGGCTCTTCGACTGCTTCCGGCAGCAGCGTTTTCCGGCTCTGGAGTTCACATCCGACGGCTCGATTGCCTTGACGATGTTCCTTGCCCGCAATGCCAACGGCGCCGCATTCGACGCGCCGGCCATCAAGCGCTGACGAGACCGCCATGAAGACATTTTTTTCCATCGCAACGCTGGCAGCGGGATCCGCCATGCTGTTGTCAGGCTGCGCCAGCCCGCCATCCGATGCCGAGGTCAATGCCAAGGCGCTGGCCGTGCTCAAGGCGTCGTTCGCCGCACGCGGTCAGGCCGGGCTCGATCGCCTCGACCAGGACGAAACGCAACAAGTCTGCACGGCGTATGCCGGCAAGGTGCCGGGCAAGGACGTCAGCGATCGCATCGAGAAGATCAACTTCGAATCGATCCGGTGGCCCGCCGACGGCAGGTTCCTGGGCGACTGGCAGAACGGCGAGAAGATTGCGCAGGAAGGCCGCGGCAAGCAGTTTTCCGATGACCCCGCAGGCCCGGTCGGCGCCAATTGCTACGCGTGCCATCAACTCACGCCGCAGGAAGTCTCCTACGGCACCATCGGCCCGTCGTTGTATCAATTTGCCAAGCTGCGCGGCTTCGGCGCGGACATCCAGAAGTACGCCTACGGCAAGGTCTGGAATGCGGACGCCTACAACGCCTGCTCCAACATGCCGCGCTTCGGACACAGCAAGATCCTGACCGAGCAGCAGGTCAAGGACGTCACCGCGTTGTTGATGGATCCGAACTCGCCGGTCAACAAGTAACGTGAGATCGGTCCGCGCATGAACCGCCGCGAGTTCCTGCAGGGCATCGCGGCGGCCGCGGCTGCGGGTTTGCCGATGGCCGATGCGGCGGCGGCGCAGCGCCGCGGCGACACGTCGTTCTATGCGGGCATCGCGCCGTTCGGCAACGTCAGCCTGCTGCACTTCACCGACTGCCACGCGCAGCTGCAGCCCATCTACTTCCGCGAGCCCAACGTCAATCTCGGCGTGGGCGCGGCGTGGGGCCAGCCGCCGCACATCGTCGGCGAGGCGCTGCTCAAGCACTTTCGCATTGCACCCCATTCGCGCAACGCGTATGCCTTCACCTATCTCGACTACACGCGCGCCGCGCGCGCCTTCGGCACGATGGGAGGCTTCGCGCATCTCGCCACGCTGGTCAAGCAGTTGAAGGCGTCGCGGCCCAACGCGCTGCTGCTCGATGGCGGTGACACGTGGCAGGGCTCGGCCACCGCGTTGTGGACGCGCGGGCAGGACATGATCGACGCGCAGAAGCTGCTGGGCGTGGACGTCACGACCGGGCATTGGGAATTCACGCTCGGCGCCGACCGCGTCAAGGAAGTGGTCGAGAAAGACTTCGCAGGCACGATCGAATTCCTGGCACAGAACATCAGGACCGCCGATTTTGGCGACCCGGTGTTCAAGCCGTACACGATGCGCACGATCAACGGCGTGCCGGTGGCCATCGTGGGGCAGGCGTTTCCATACACGCCCATCGCCAATCCGCGCTACTTCGTGCAGGAATGGACCTTTGGCATCCAGGAAGAAACGATGCAGAAGGCGGTCGACGAGGCGCGGGCGGCGGGCGCGCAGGCCGTGGTGCTGTTGTCGCACAACGGCATGGACGTCGACCTCAAGATGGCCACGCGGGTTACCGGCATCGACGCCATACTCGGCGGGCATACGCACGACGGCGTTCCGCAGCCCACGATCGTCACCAATCGCGGCGGCAAGACGGTCGTCACCAATGCCGGCAGCAACGGCAAGTTCCTCGGTGTCCTCGATCTCGATGTCAAGGGCGGCAAGGTTGCCGATTTCCGCTATCGCCTGTTGCCGGTGTTCAGTGCGCTGCTGCCGCCGGACGAGGCGATGGACGCGTATATCAAGCGTGTGCGCGCACCGTACGAGGCCAGGCTCGGCGAAAAACTGGCGACCACCGAAGGCCTGTTATACCGCCGCGGCAATTTCAACGGCACGTCCGATCAATTGATCCTGGACGCGCTGATTGCGGAAAAGGAGGCGCAGATTGCATTCTCGCCGGGCTTCCGCTGGGGCACCACGCTGCTGCCCGGGCACGCGATCCGGATGGAACATTTGATGGACCAGACCGCGATCACCTATCCGTTCGTCACGCGCAGCGACCTCACTGGCGCCACCATCAAGACCATCCTCGAGGACGTTGCCGACAACCTGTTCAATCCCGACCCGTACTACCAGCAGGGGGGCGACATGGTGCGCGTGGGCGGCATGAAGTATGCAATCGATCCCAAGGCGGCCATGGGTTCGCGCATCACGCGGATGGAACTGAACGGCCAGCCCATTAACGCCGACAAGACCTACAAGGTGGCGGGCTGGGCGCCGGTGTCGGAAGAGGCACGCGCTGTGGGCGGCGAGCCGATCTGGGATCTCGTCGCGCGGTATCTGCGCGCGCAGAAAACGATTGCGCCGCGCACGCTCAACCTGCCCGTCATTGAGGGCATGCAGGGCAATCCGGGCATTTCGGCGTAGCCCGCGCGCCGATACGCGCCGATACGCCTGTAGGCGAGGCATCAGCCTCGCGCAGCGCCTCGCGAGGCTAAAGCCTCGCCTACACCGTTACCAACCGGCGATTCGGGGTCACGGTTACTTGACCGTTACCCGCGCGAATTTCCGCTTGCCGGCCTGCACCACCACGGTGGAACCGGGCGCGATCACCAGCGCCTTGTCGGTCACCACATCGCCGTCGACCTTCAATCCGTTCTGGGCGATCAGGCGCAGCGCTTCCGACGTCGATTCGACCACGCCGGCTTGCTTGGCCAGTTGCGCGATCGGAATGCCGCTGCCGTTGCCGTCGAGCGCGACTTCCGCCATATCCTCCGGCATTGCTCCTTCGCGAAACCGCGACTCGAATTCCGCCAGCGCAGCCTCCGCCTCCGCCGCCGAATGGAAGCGCGCGACGATTTCCCTGGCCAGCATCACCTTGGCCTCGCGCGGATTGCGCCCGTCGTCGCACGCGCGCTTCAGTGCGGCGATCTCGTCCAGCGACCGGAACGACAGCAGCTCGAACCAACTCCACATCAGCATGTCGGAGATCGACATCAGCTTGCCGAACATGTCGCCGGGCCGCTCGGTGATACCGATGTAGTTGCCTTTCGACTTCGACATCTTGTCGATACCGTCGAGCCCCACCAGCAGCGGCATCGTCAGGATGCACTGCTGCTCCTGCCCGTAGCTCTTCTGCAGCTCGCGGCCCACCAGCAGGTTGAATTTCTGGTCGGTGCCGCCCAGCTCGATGTCGGATTTCAGCGCGACCGAGTCGTAGCCCTGCATCAGCGGATACAGGAATTCATGCACGGCGATCGGTTGGTTGCCGCGAAAGCGCTTCGAGAAGTCGTCGCGCTCGAGCATCCGCGCCACCGTGTACTTCGCGGCCAGCTTGATCATCCCGGCCGCGCCCAGCGGATCGCTCCACTCGGAGTTGTAGCGGATCTCGGTGCGCTCCGGATCCAGCACCTTCGACGCCTGCGCGTGATAGGTCCTGGCATTGGCCTCGATCTGCTCGCGCGTGAGCGGCGGGCGCATGTCGTTGCGGCCCGAAGGATCGCCGATCATCGACGTGAAATCGCCGATCAGGAAGATCACCTGATGCCCCAGGTCCTGCATCTGGCGCATCTTGTTCAGCACCACGGTGTGCCCGAGGTGGATGTCCGGCGCAGTGGGGTCGAGCCCCAGCTTGATCCGCAGCGGCTTGCCACGTTGCAGCTTGTCCGCGACCTCGGCCTCGACCAGCAATTCGTGGGCGCCGCGCTTGAACACGGCAAGTTGGTGGGCCACATCGATGGGCATTGCGGGTCGATCCTTGGTTGCCGGCGGCGGCGCGTTCGGGCGTCGGGGTGACTTTTGCTAGAATCCGGGACCCGCTGACCTGACCGGCCAATCCGTTGCCCGAGAGCCAACCCCCGATTTTAGCGCACCCCTCGTCTGCCTCCCGGCCGTCAGTGCTGGCGCGCATCGGCCGCCGGCTCAATGCCTGGCAATGGGGAACGCTGGCGGTCCTGAGCCTCACCGGCGCGGCTGCATTTGGCCTGGCCCCCGGCACCACGCTCGAGACCATCCCCACCCGGTCCGTCGAGCGCGCATTGGCCCTGCCCGCAATCGCGCCCGTCACTGCGCGCGCCGAACTCTTTTGGCGCGAAGAGCGCGTACAGCGCGGCGACACGATCGGCAGCTTGCTGGCGCGGGCCGGCGTCGATGATCCGGAAGCAATGCAATTCCTGCGCACCGATGCGACGGCGCGACCGCTCTACCAGTTGCGCCCGGGTCGGCCCGTGCATGTGGCCACCGGCGAGAACGGCGACCTGATCGCGCTCAGGTTCCGCACGCAAGCGGGCGTATTGCTTGCCATCGAGCGCAGGGACAGCCGCTTCGCGTCGACCCGGGTGGCAGCGGTGGAAGAGATCCGTACCACGCTGCGCTCGGGCGAAATCCGCACGTCGCTCTTCAGTGCCGCGGATGCGGCGGGCATTCCCGATGCCGTCACGCTCGCACTCGCCGAAGTGTTTGCCGGCGACATCGATTTCTATCACGACCTGCGACGCGGCGACCGCTTCACGGTGATGTATGAAACACGCTTCGTCGACGGCGAGCCCGTCGGCCCGGGACGCATCCTCGCCGCGGAATTTTCCAGCCGCGGCGCCACGCTGCGCGCCTACCTGTGGCAGGACGCCGGCGGCACCGATGGCTGGTACAACGAGGATGGCCGCAGCACGCGCGGCACCTTCCTGCGCGCGCCGATCGAATTTTCGCGGATCACGTCGGGCTTCTCGCTGGCGCGGTTCCATCCGATCCTGCAGACATGGCGCGCCCACAAGGGCGTGGACTACGCGGCACCCGCGGGCACGCCGATCCGCGCCACGGCCGACGGCATCGTCGCGTTCGCGGGCACGCAAGGCGGTTACGGCAACGTGGTGTTCCTGCGGCATCATGGGGCTTATTCCACGGTCTACGGCCACCTGTCCCGCTTTGCGCCGCAGGTCCGCAACGGCACGCGCGTGCGCCAGGGCGACACGATCGGCTACGTGGGCATGACCGGCTGGGCCACCGGCCCGCACCTGCATTACGAATTTCGCGTGGCCGATGAACCGCGCAACCCCCTGAACGTCGCCATGCCGGCTGCGGAACCGATCGGCGCCGACCGGCTGGCCGCGTTCCGTGACTCGACGCGTGCCGCGCAGGACGCGCTGGCGCTGGCCCGGTCGCTGCCCGCAGCGGCGCTGGCCTCGTCCGAATAGTCCCGTCGCAGGCGCCATTCATGCCTGACACGCCCCAGATCTTCGCCGGCGTGATGTCCGGCACGAGCCTCGATGGTGTCGACGCCGTGGTCGCCGAATTCGCGCCTGCGGGCGGCGGTATTTGCACCACGCTGGGCCACGCTCATCTCGCCTTCGCGCCGGACCTGCGTGCCGAACTTCTCGCGCTGCAGGCCTCCGGTCCGGACGAACTGGTGCGTGCCGCGCGCGTTGCCAATCAGCTCGCGGATCTCTACGCGCAGGCGATCGTTGCTGCGTGTCGCGATGCCAGCATCGTTCCGGCCGCCGTCACCGCAGCCGGCGTCCATGGGCAGACCGTGCGGCATCGTCCCGCGGAAGGGTGGACGTGGCAGATCAACAATCCGTCACGCGTGGCGGAGCGCGCCGGCATGACCATCGTTGCCGATTTTCGCAGCCGCGACATCGCGGCCGGCGGACAGGGCGCCCCGCTGGTGCCGGCGTTTCACGCGGCGCTGTTCGGCGCCGCCGACCGGCATCGCGTGATCGTCAATCTCGGCGGCATCGCCAACATCACCGACCTGCCGCCGCACGGCATGGTGCGCGGCTTTGATACCGGTCCCGGCAACGTGCTGCTCGACCTGTGGTGTTCGCAGCACCGGGGTACCGCGTTCGATGCGGATGGTGCATGGGCCGCCTCCGGCACCCCGGACGCGACCGCATTGCGCGCGCTGCACGACGAGCCGTTCCTGGCGCTGCCGCCGCCCAAGAGCACGGGCCGCGATCTCTTCAATGCGGCGTGGCTCGAGGCGCATCTCGCCGCCATCCCATGGCGCGGTGCCGCCCGGGACATGCAGGCGACGTTGACCGCGTATACGGCGCAGACCGTGGCCGCCGCAATCAACGTCCACGCACCAGGCGCCGCCGAAGTGCTGGTGGCCGGCGGCGGAGCGCGCAACGCGACGCTGCTGCACATGTTGACCGCAGCGCTGCCCGGGTTGCACGTGAACACGACCGACAAGGTCGGCGTGGCCAGCGATCACGTCGAAGCACTCGCATTTGCATGGCTCGCGCGCGAAGCATTGGCGGGCCGTCCCGGCAACCTGCCTGCGGTGACGGGCGCGGGCGGACTGCGCATCCTGGGTGCGATCCATCCCCGCTGACCAGGCGGGAAACTCCTCCGTGATCGGCGCCGACAAGGTGTAGGATCGGCGAAATCCATCCGGGCATAGCAGTCCTGGTATCGACAACGTCCTGGCGAAAGGCGCGCCGCAATCGCATGTTGGATCGCAGCGACGATTGATGTCCATGAATTTCCGGCTGGCGTGGCTGCCGCTGTCGTTGACCTTGCTGTCCGTTGCCGCCCACGCGGCAACGGACGTCGGCGCAGTTACGCTGATTGAAGGCAGCGCGCGCCTGCTGCGTGGCGCGACGTGGTTCAGGATCGTCGCCGGCGTGCGGGTGGAGGACGGCGACATCATTGACGTAGCCGAGCGCGCCCAGGCGCAGGTCGAAGTGGCGGGTACGGCCGTCAACCTCGCCGGTCCTGGTGCGATGTACCTGGCTCCCGCGGGCGCAAAACCCGCGCCGTTGATGCTCACGCTGGCCAACGGCTGGTTCAAGGTCGCTGCGGTGCCGCCGGGATTGCGTTTGCGCACCACGTCTGCCGATGTGGTCGTCATCGAGGGCGTCATGGTCGTGCGGGTCGCAGGACCAGCGGTCGACTTCTTCATCGAGGCCGGAAGCGGCAAGCTCATCGAAGGCACGGCGACGGGCGCCGATGGATCGACGCGGGATATGAAACGCGGCGAGAACTGGAACAAGACGTCCTCCGGATCGTCCACCATGGCGGCGCGCCCCGCCAAGGGGTTCGTGGACGGCATGCCGCGGCACTTCGCCGATCCCTTGCCCACGCTTGCCGCAAAGTTCAAGACGAAGCCCGAACTCGTCGCCGACCGCGAAATCACCTATGCCGAGGCGGAACCCTGGTTGGCCGGCCGCGATCGTGCGGCATTCGAGCGGCGGTTCGCGAGTCGCCTGCGCGATCCGGCCTTCAGGCGTGCCGCCGAGGCGAACCTTGCGCGTTACCCGTCGTGGGACCGCATGCTGCATCCGGAAAAATATGCGCCCAAGCCGGTGCCTCCGACGTGAATAGCTGCCGCTCCACCTGCGCTAAGGAATGACATGAAACTGATCTGGAAATTCAACCTGGTGCTGCTCGGCATTTTCGTCCTGGGTTTTCTCATCGCCGGCTACATTTCCTACCGGGCGCTGCAGGCCAATGCGCGGGAGGAGATCCTGCAGAACGCGCGGCTGATGATGGAGTCCGCGCTGTCATCTCGCGACTACACCACCACGCAGGTCAAGCCGCTGCTCGAGACGCAGATGAAATACAAGTTTCTGCCGCAGACCATTCCCGCCTATGCGGCCACCGAGCAATTCAACGGGCTGCGCAAGAAGCATCCAGACTATTCGTACAAGGAGGCGACACTCAATCCGTCCAACCTGCGCGACCGTGCTGCCGACTGGGAGGCCGACGTCGTCAATATCTTCCGCAACACGGCGACCACCCTTGAAGTCATCGGCGAGCGCGACACGCCGGCGGGCCGCTCGCTCTATCTCGCGCGGCCGATCGAAATCAAGAGCGGGGCCTGTCTCGAATGCCACAGTACCGTCGACGTCGCACCCAAGACGATGGTCGACCTCTACGGCCCCGCCAACGGCTTCGGCTGGAAAATGAATGAAATCATCGGCGCGCAGATCGTATCGGTGCCGATGGCCGTGCCGATCGCGCGCGCTGACAAGACCTTCACCGCCTTCATGAGTTCGCTGGCCATCGTCTTCGTGGCGATCTTCGTGCTGCTTAACGTGATGCTCTACACGATGGTGATCCGGCGCGTCACGCGGCTCGCGGGCATCGCCGACCAGGTGAGCTTGGGCAACATGGATGCCGGCGAATTCAAATCGCGCAGCAAGGATGAAATCGGCGTGCTGACCGAGGCGATGGGCCGGATGAAGGCCAGCCTCGCGCAGGCCATGAAGATGCTGGAGGGCTGATGTCCCGTGTCGATCGATGTGCGTGCTCGCTGCCGCAACCCCATTGACTGAGTACGATGGCCGATCCCGAACGTCTCGGCAAATACGAAATCAAGGGCGCCCTGGGCAAGGGCGCGATGGGCGTCGTCTACAAGGGCTTCGATCCGCACATCGAGCGCTATGTGGCGATCAAGACCATCCGCAAGGACCTGGTCGAGCCCGAACTCGCCGCGCAGTACATGGCCCGCTTCAAGAATGAGGCCAGGGCCGCGGGCCGGCTCCATCATCCCAACATCGTCGGCGTCTATGAGTACGGCGAAGACGAAGCGGTCACGTTCATTGCAATGGAGTACATCGAAGGTACCGGGCTGCGCGAATATCTCTCGAACCACGCGCAATTCGACTTCGCGCAGGCGTGTGCATTGATGGCGCAATTGTTGAATGCGCTCGACTTCGCGCATGCTCGCGGGGTCGTCCATCGCGACATCAAGCCGTCGAACCTGATTGTCACGAACCAGGGCGCGCTCAAAGTGGCCGACTTCGGTATCGCGCGGGTCGACACGTCCAACCTCACGACGGCCGGCATGGTGATCGGCACGCCGTCCTACATGTCGCCCGAACAATGCCGGGGTCTCGATGTGGATGCCCGCTCGGATCTCTTCAGCGCGGGCGTCGTGCTGTATGAACTGCTGACCGGCGCCAAGCCGTTTCGCGGCAATGTCGAAGCGATCGCATACAAGATCTGCCACGAGGAGCCCGAGCCGCCGTCGGCGTTGTCCTCGCTCAAGCTGCCGTCGGCCGTGGACCAGCTGGTTGCCACGGCCATGGCCAAGGATCGCACGGCGCGCTTCCAGGACGCGCGTGCCTTTCACGACGCGCTGCGCCAGGTGACCCAGATGTCGGTGGAAATCGACGCCGGTTACGGCACCACGATGGTCAACATCGGCACGCTGATGCTGCAGAAGCCCGCGCTGGCGTGGGATGACGATACGCTGCGCACCGCCGAAAGCGAGCTTGCGCGGGCGCTGGGTCCCATGGCGAAACTGATTGTGCGCCGGGCCGCGGCGCAGACCAGCGACCGGATGGAACTCTGCTCGATTCTCTCGGACAACATCACGGATCCGGACACGCGCCGCAAATTCGTCGAGGCCTTCAATCGCACTGGCGGCGGTGTGCGGGCGGGCACGTCCGGAATTTCGGGCATGCGCGGCACGAGGGGTTCGTCGGCGTCGACGCCGACACCGACACGGTCGCGCACAGGGGCGCCCACGACCATGCCTGGCACGGCAACGCACGGTGCCGCCCTGCTGCCGGCGTTTGTCGAGCAGGTCACCGCGCGGCTGGCGACCTATCTCGGCCCCATTGCGCCGATCGTGACGCGCAGGGCAGCGCGGGAAGCGACAAGCCGCAGCGACTTCCTGCAGCGCGTCGCGGATAACCTCGGCACGCAGGACCGCGCGGCGTTCCTGAAGGAAATCGGCGTCGGCGACGATTGAGCAGTATTGCGGTTGCGGTCGGGCCAATGCACGAGGGTCAACGCCTGGATTGCGACGTCGCGCGGGCGTTTTGCCTACGACACGAAGCCCACGTTGGTGTTGGCGAACGCGCCGATGTTCGGAAAGACGGCTGCACTCGTTGCCGGGTGGAGTCCAAACCGGTAAGGTGATGCGGCTCCGCCACCACACCCTTGAAGGAATTTCTGATGGTTCGAATTCTGCTGTCGATCCTTGCACTATCGCTGTCGCTGCCCGCCGCAGGCGCCCCGGTCCTCGATGGCCGGCTGAAGAAAATTGCGGACACCAAGACCATCACCATTGCCCACCGGACGGATGCGGCGCCGTTCAGTTTCATCGATGCCAGCAAGGAAGTCAGCGGCTATTCGGTGGAGCTGTGCAAGCGCGTCGTCGCGTCCATCGAGAGGCAGATCGGCGTGACGGGACTCAAGGTCAGGTACCTCCCGGTGACCGCGCAGAACCGCTTCGACGCCATCACCAAGGGCCAGGCCGACATGGAATGCGGCGCCAGCACGGTGACGTTGTCGCGGATGAAATCCGTCGATTTCTCGAGCTTCATCTTCTTCGAGACCACGGGCCTGATGGCCAGGACCACGCCGCCGATGAACACGCTGGTCGACCTGACCGGCAAGCGCATCGCCGTGATCGCGGGCACGACCAACGAACGTGCGGTCAATGCGCAGTTGAAACGCCAGCAGATAGCGGCCACGGTGGTGCCGGTGGCCGGCAGCGATGAAGCCATGGCTGCACTGGACGCCGGCACGGTGGATGCCTTCGCCAGCGATACGCTGCTGTTGATCGGCGCCGTGACCAGGTCCAAGGATCCCAAGGCGCTGACGCTGCTGAACGACCAGCTGTCGTTCGAGCCCTACGGCATTGCGCTGCCACGTGGCGATGGCTCGTTCCGGCTGGCGGTCAACACCGCGCTGTCCCAGATCTACAGCGGCGACGCCATCAACGAAATCTACAACCGTTGGTTCAATTCGTTCGGCAAGCCATCGGCCCTGACCGAGGCGATCTATATCTTCGGTTCGATTCCCGAGTAACCCCGCATTCGATGACGTTCGCGGCGCTGTGTGCGCCGCAATCGCGGGCCTCACCGTGTCCGTTGTTTTCCTGTTCGGCCCCGCCTTCGTCAACCTGCGCGCGGCACGCCAGCGCCTAGCGCGGCCGTGCATCGCTCTCGAAGAATTCGCGCATCATGAAGATCTCGAGTTCCGCGGTGTCTTCCGGCCGTGCGCTGAGATAGATGTCCCGGCCGAGGCGCAGCGATTGCCAGTGGAAGTCGCCCTTCTCCTGGTCGCGGATGATCGCGATGATCCTGCGGACCACGGCAATGCGGATGTCCGGATTGCTGCCGCGCTGCACCTCGATGCGCTGATTGATCTTGCGCGAGATGTCCTTGTTCCATCCGAAGAACATGAACTCGGCTTCATCCAGGCCCAGCTTGCGCAACTGAAACAGGCCGCCACCGTTCTTCGGCTCGCCACCGAACGTGGGCGTGCGCACGGAGGCCAGGTTGTCGGCCACGATCTTGTCGCGGCGCGCGCGGTCGTCGTCCACCGGCGGCGCATTGGGCGCCACTCCCTGTGCGCCTGACGGCGTGGGGTCGCCGCGCGCCAGGCGCCGCGCGGCAATGTAGGCGGACAGATCGCGCTCGACAGGGGTGATCGGCGGCGGTGGTGCAGGTGGTGCAAGCACCGACGGTGCGGCGGTGGCCGGCGGCGGAAGGCGCAGCGGCTCGTCGGTCCGTGGGCGCGGGATGGCCGTCATGATGGTCGGCGCAGGCGTGGCGCGCACGGGTGGAGACGGACGCGGCCGCGGTGGTGGTGTGGATTGCGCCGTGACTTCCGGCGGCGCCGGCGTGGCGCGCGCGCCGGGAGGTGCTGCCAGGCGCACCGACAGCGGGCTGGTCCCCTGTTTGTCCGGCCCTTCGGTCGACAACTTCTGCAGGTGGGGAAGAAATTCCCACATGACGGCAAGGTGGACGAGCAGGCTCAGCACGACCGCCACCCAGATCACCGGAATCCTGATCTCATTGCGCGTCGGGAGGTGGATTTGGTCGTACGAGGCGTACATCGTGGAGCCGGTGGTTGGAGCGCGCTTCGTCGCCGCAGTCCCGACAATTATACGGACTGGGTATGACGCGTTCGGGCTTCGACCCGCCCATGCTGGGCGAAGTTGCAACCAACAGCGTCGTCGTTACGGATCCATGCGCCGCGTCCCGTACAATCCTGTCCGCTTTGCACGATGCACCAACCTCGACTGCCGACAAGGATTGCCACCCATGCTGCACGACCGCGCACGGCACGAAACGCTGGCCGCCACGCCCTGGAACGAGGGCGTGGCGCGCGGCTGGATCAAACGCTTTGCCGAGGATGCGCAGCGCAGGTTCTCGCCGGAAGCCCTGTGGCCCCCGCATCCGCGCGACGCCGATGCGGACGACCCCGGGCGACCCTTGACGATGATCTATCTCGGCGCCGCCGGAATGATCTGGGCGCTCGATCGGCTCGACCAGGTGGGCGCCGCCGCGCAATCACTCGACTTCGCGCCGCTGCTGGACGATCTGGCGGCGCGCAACCTCGCGCTGGTCGAACCATGGGGACATGGCGTGCATGGCCTCTTCATGGGCCAGCCGGGCATCCTGCTGCTGCAATATCGATTTGCCCGCGATCGTGCAACCGCGGCAAGGGTCGCCGACCTGATCGCCGCCGAAATCGTCGCCAATGCCGATCATCCCGCATTGGAATTGCTGTGGGGCTCGCCCAGCACGATGCACGTGGCGTTGACGATGCACGAATGGACCGACGAGGCGCGCTGGGCCGATCTGTACCGCGCCGACGCCGCCGCACTGGTGCGCGCGCTGCAGCCCTCGGAACACGCGCGTTGTCGCATCTGGACGCAGCATCTCTACGGAAAAATTTGCAACTACATCGGCGCGGGTCACGGATTTGCCGGCAATGCGAGCGCCCTGATCCGCGGCCGCGCACTGGTGTCATCCTCCACGATGAATGAATGGCAGGACGCCATTGTCGAGACCGCGCACGTCACCGCGATGCGTGAAGGCGCATGCGCGAATTGGCCGGCGCAACTCGAACCGCCCACGGCGCCGCCGAGGATGCTGATGCAATGGTGCCACGGCGCGCCCGGCATGGTGACGAGCCTCGCCGCGCTGCCCGACGCGCGCCTCGATGCGCTGCTGATCGCCGCCGGCGAGGCGACGTGGGCGGCTGGTCCGCTCACCAAGGGCGTGGGCCTGTGCCACGGCACCGACGGCAACGGCTACGCATTCCTGAAGCTCTTCGCGCGCACCGGCGATGCCATGTGGCTCGATCGCGCCCGCGCCTTCGCCATGCATTCGATCATGCAAAGCGAGCGGGAAGCGCAGATGCACGGGCAGCGTCGCTACACGTTGTGGACCGGCGACGCGGGTCTCGCGTGCTATCTGTGGAGCTGCATCGCCGGCGATGCAGCACTGCCCAACTTCGATGGAATCGCCCCGCGCGCGGCGCCGACCCGCTGAAACGAAATGCCCCGCGCGGCCGTGAGGCGGCGCGGGGCGTGGCTGCAGCAGGGGCGGCTATTCCTTGATATCGACGCCGTAGAACGTGTGGCGCCCGAACGGCGAGAGCTTGAAGTCGATCACTTCCTTGCGCACCGGTTTCAGTTGCACCGCATGCGCGATCGTGAACCAGGGCGCCTGTTCCTTGAAGATTACCTGCGCCTTCTGGTAGAGCTCGGCGCGCTGTGCCTGGCCCGCCGTCGTCTTGGCCTTCGCGATCAGCTCCTCGAACGGCTGGTAGCAGAACTTGGCGACGTTGCTGCCATTGGACTTGGCCGAATCGCAGCCCAACAGCGTGTTGAGGAAGTTGTCCGGGTCGCCGTTGTCGCCGGTCCAGCCCAGCATGCCCATCTGGTGCTCGCCGTTTTGCATGCGCTTGCGATATTCACCCCACTCGAAGCTCTTGATTTCGGCCGTGACACCCACCTTGGCGAGATCGGCCTGCATCAGTTCGGCAATGCGCTTCGCGTTCGGGTTGTACGGGCGCTGCACGGGCATCGCCCACAGGTCCGTCGCAAAGCCGTTGGGATAGCCGGCTTCAGCAAGCAGTTTCTTGGCCGCGACCGGATCGAAAGGATCGTCCTTGATCGCGTCGTTGTACGACCATTGCGTCGGCGGAATCGGATTCTTCGCGGCGACACCGGTGGTGAGATAGACCGCGTCGATGATCGCCTTCTTGTTGATCGCCATGTTGATGGCCTTGCGCACCCGCACGTCGTCGAAGGGCTTCTTCGTCGTGTTGTAGGCCAGGAAGCCGATGTTGAGGCCCGGCTGTTCCAGCACCGTCACGTTGGGGTCCTTGCGAATCGCGTCGAGGTCGGCTGGATTGGGATACGGCATCACATGGCATTCACCCTTCTGCAGTTTGGCCCAGCGCACCGACGCATCCGGTGTGATCGCGAACACGAGGTCGTCGATGGCCGCCTTGCCGCCCCAGAATTGCGGAAACGCCTTGTAGCGGATCACCGCGTCCTTCTGGTATTGCACCAGATAGAAGGGTCCGTTGCCGACTGGCTCCTGGTCGATTTTTTCCGGTGTGCCCGCCTTCAGCATCGCGTCGGCATATTCCTTCGATTGCACGCCGGCGTATTCCATGCCGAGATTCGACAGGAACGGCGCTTCGGCCTTTTCCAGCGTGATCCGCACGGTGTAGTCATCGACCTTGTCGACGGACTTGATGAGCTTGGCCATGCCCATGTCGTTGAAGTACGAGTGGTTCGAGCTCGTCACCTTGAAGTAAGGATTGGCTTCCTTCCATTGCCGCTCCAGCCCGAAGATCATGTCGTCGGCGTTGAAGTCGCGCGTGGGCTTCCACGCACGGTGGTTGTGCCACTTCACGCCCTTGCGCAGATAGAAGGTGTAGGTCTTGCCATCCGGCGAAATATCCCAGCGCTCGGCAAGCCCCGGCACCACCTGCGTGCCGCCGCGCTGGAAGTCGACGATGCGGCTATAGATCTGGCTGTTGGCATCGAAGGACGTGCCCGTGGTGTTGACGCCGGGATAGAAATTTTCCGGGCTGCCTTCCGAGCAGTAGACCAGTGTCTTGCCTGACGCGCCCGCGGCCACCAGCAGTGCCGGCAAGGCCAATGCTGCGATCAATGCGCTGCGCGCGCCACGAGACCATAGAGGAACAGGTTTGAATTTATGCATGGGGGACTCCTAGGGTGAAAGCTGCGGCGGCCGCAGCACAGGTTCGCGGTCAGCAGTATGACCCGATTCGAGGAAATTTTCCGCCAGGTGGCAGGCCACCATCCGGCCGTCCAGCGGGCGGGGCAGGGGCCGCTCGTCGCGGCACCGGGCGATGGCGTGCGGGCAACGGGTGGAGAATACGCACCCCGACGGCGGATTGAGCGGCGACGGCAGTTCGCCCTGCAACGCAATGCGCTGGGCGCGGGGCTTGCCCGCGAGCCCGGGCGTGGCCGCGAGCAGCGCCTGCGTGTACGGATGCAGCGGCTGCGCGAAGATGCGCTCCTTCGGCCCTTGCTCCAGCGCCAGGCCGAGGTACATCACCAGCACATCGTGCGCGAGGTAGCGCACCACTGCGAGATCGTGCGAGATGAAGAGATAGGCGAGCCCCAGGTCGCGCTGCAGATCGGCCATCAGGTTCAACACCTGCGCCTGCACCGAGACGTCGAGTGCCGACACCGGTTCGTCGGCGACGACCAGCGCCGGTTCAAGCATCAGCGCGCGCGCAATCGCGATGCGCTGGCGCTGCCCGCCCGAAAACATGTGCGGGTAGCGCAGGTAGTGCTCCGGTCGCAAGCCCACCTTGGCCAGCATCGCGCGGGCACGCTCGGTGCGCGCGGCCGGCGAGAGCGGGGTATTGATCGCCAGCGGCGCCTCGAGGATGGCACCCACTTTCTTGCGGGGATTGAGCGAGCCGTACGGATTCTGGAACACCATCTGCACCGACTTGCGCAGGTCGCGTTGCGCGGGAGCCGCCGCATGCACGGCATCGACCCCGCCAAGCTGCAGCGAACCAGCAGTGGGTGGCTCGATCAGCGCGACCACGCGCGCCAGCGTTGATTTGCCACAGCCGGACTCGCCGACCACCGCGAGCGTGTGCCCGGCGGCGATCGTGAACGAGATGCCGCCGACGGCCTGCAACTGCGCGGATTTGCGCATCACGCCGCGGCGGATTTCATACGTGCGGGTGAGATCGCGCGCCGCCACCACCGGTGCATGCGTATCCGCAGCAGCGATCACGGCTGCGCCACTGCTGCGGGCGGCGGTCATCGCATCACCTCGATGACGGCGCCGTCACGCGCGATATGAGCGTCACGCTGCGGATCGCCCAGCGGGTAGTGGCAACGCACCTGGCCATCGGCCCACGGCCGCAGCTGCAGCCGCGTCCCGCACGCGGCGGTGGCGTAGGAGCAGCGTGGCGCGAACAGGCAACCCGATGGCCGATCGTGCACGCCGGGGACCACGCCGGGAATGGTCGTCAACCGCGCGCCGGCGACATGGCGCTCCGGCATCGCCGCGATCAGCGCCGCCGTGTACGGATGCTGGGGCGCGGCGAACAACGCATCGGCGCCGCGCTCCTCCATCACCTGGCCGGCATACATCACGGCAACGCGCCGCGCCATTTCGGCGACCACGCCCATGTTGTGCGTGACCAGCACCAGCGCCATGCCGCGTTCGCGCTGCAGGTCGCGCAGCAGGTCGAGAATCTGCGCCTGGATCGTCACATCCAGCGCGGTGGTGGGTTCGTCGGCGATCAACAGGCGCGGATTGCAGGCGATGGCCATCGCGATCATCACGCGCTGGTTCATGCCGCCGGAGAGCTGGTGCGGAAAGCTCGACAGTCGGCTGGCGGGCGCAGGAATGCCGACCTGCTCCAGCAACTCGATGGCGCGCCGGCGCGCGGCCTCGCGGTCCATCCTGAGATGCAACCGCAACGTTTCGGTCAACTGGAAACCGATGGAGAAGCACGGGTTGAGGCTGGTGGTCGGCTCCTGGAAGATCATCGCCACGTCCTTGCCGATCACGCGGCGACGCTCGCGGTCGGACAGGCGCAGCAGATCGTGGCCGTTGAATTCCAGGCGGCGCGCGCGCACGCGCCCAGGCCATGCGACCAGCCCCATCAACGCCAGCATCGACACGCTCTTGCCGGAACCCGATTCGCCGACGATGCCCAGCACGTCACCCTCGTCGAGCGACATGCTCACGCCCTCGACGGCGTGCATCACCGCGCCTTGCGACGGGAACTCGACGTGCAGGTCTTCGATTTCGAGCAGCGCCATGGACGCTATCGCTTCAGCTTGGGGTCGAGTGCGTCGCGCAACCCGTCGCCCAGCAGGTTGAACGCAAGCACGGTGATCAGGATCATCAATCCCGGAAACGTGACCACCCACCACGCGCGCAGCACGAATTCGCGCGCGTCGGCCAGCATGGTTCCCCACTCCGAGGCAGGCGGCTGCGCGCCCAGGCCCAGGAATCCCAGCGCGGCGGCGTCGAGTATGGCGGTGGATACGCCCAGCGACGCCTGCACGATCAACGGCGCGGCGCAGTTGGGCAGCACTTCGCTGAACATCAGTCGAAACCTGGTGGCGCCGCTGGCGCGTGCGGCGGTGACGTAATCCTTTGAAGCTTCGGTGATCACCGCAGCGCGCGTGATGCGTACGTAATGCGGCAGCACGACCACCACCACGGCCAGCATCGCATTCATCAGGCCGGGACCAAGGATCGCGACGATCACGATCGCCAGCAGCAGGCTCGGCAGCGTCAGGATGATGTCCATCAGCCGCATGATCGCGATCTCGATGACGCCACGGAAGAATCCGGCCACCAGACCCAGCGAGATGCCGACCACGATGGCCACCGCCACCACGGCGATGCCGATCAGCAGCGACAGCCGAGCGCCGTAGATGAGGCGCGACAGGATGTCGCGGCCGATGGCGTCGGTGCCCAGCGGATAGGCCCACGAACCGCCAGCCTGCCACGCAGGCGGCTTCAGAAACACCGCGCTGTTGGTGAGGTCCGGCGGATAGGGCGCCAGCACGTTGGCGAACACGGCCATCAGCAGCACGGCGAGCACGATCACGAGGCCCGCCACCGCGCCGTGGTTGGCGCTGAAGTAGCTCCAGAATTCGCGCAGCGGCGACGGCGGCGCTGCGACGGGTGCGGCGGCGGCGAGCGTTGTCGAGTTCATGTCGCGCGTCGGATACGGGGATTGATGATGCCGTAGGTGAGATCGACCAGCAGGTTGACCGTCATCACCACCAGCCCGAGCAGCAGCACGCCGCCCTGCAGCACCGGATAGTCGCGGCGGTTGATCGCCTCGATCAGCCACTTGCCCACGCCGGGCCACGAGAAGATGGTCTCGGTGAGGATCGCGCCGGTGAACAGCACGCCCACCTGCAGGCCGATCACGGTGATCACCGGGATGAGAGCGTTGCGGAATGCATGCAGCGCGACCACGCGGAATTTCGACAGGCCTTTGGCGCGCGCGGTACGAATGTAGTCCTCGCCCAATACTTCAAGCATCGCCGACCGCGTCATCCGCGCGATGATCGCCAACGGCTGCGTGCCCAGCACGATGGTCGGCAGGATCAGGTGCGACACCGTCGAGCGGAAGGCGCCCTTCTCGCCGGACAGCAGCGAATCGATGGTCAGGAATCCGGTCACGGGCTCGAAATAGTACTGGACCGCGATGCGCCCGGACACCGGCGTCCAGCCGAGCTGTACGGAAAAAAGCAGGATCAGCAGCAGGCCCCACCAGAAGATCGGCATCGAATAGCCGGTGAGCGACACGCCCAT
>JANMCS010000232.1:0-1480 GCA_031361405.1 Betaproteobacteria bacterium | reverse complement strand
GGATGCGGTTGCCGTGGCCGGTGTCAAAGCGCGCGTGCCAGCCGGCACTGCCAACCCCGATCGTGTCGCGGAGTCCGGCACCATCGGCGGCGGACGACTCACCACCGTCGTGCGCCGCGATGGCGCCAAGGCACTGGCGGCGCGTTCCGCCGAAGCGCCGTCGGCAGCCGCCGGCATGAAGGCCAGGAGTCGCAGCAGCGTCATCGCGAAACCGGTGCCTTCGTCCGGCGCAAGGCTCAAATCCTGCCGGCCCTGCGTGACGATCTGGTAGCCCAGCTGAACAAACTCCGGCGTGTACTGCGCCGCATAGCCCGCCACCTGCTCGCCGTCATCGAAACCGGCCGCCGCCGCAGGCACCGCCTGCGCCACGGCAACGCGGTGCCACAACGAGGCCAGCTCGTCCAGCGCCAGAGCCAACGACAGGCCACGCGCCGCCAGCGCATCGCTTTCGGCAAGCAGCGCGGTGCCGTCGCCGGCCGCCAGCGCGTCGGCGATCCGGTAGACGTGCTCGCGGTCGACCGCACCCAGCATCGAGCGCACGATGTCCTCGGCCACGCGGCCGCCGCCGAAGGCAATGGCCTGGTCGAGCAACGACAGGCCGTCGCGCAGCGATCCGTGCGCGGCGCGCGCCACCAGCGCCACCGCAGCCGGTTCCGACGGCACCTGCTCTTCCTTCAGGATGAACTCGATGCGCGCTGCGATCTGCAGCGGCGTCAGCGGCTTCAGGTTGAATTGCAGGCACCGCGACAGCACGGTCACGGGAATCTTCTGCGGATCCGTGGTGGCGAGCACGAACTTGACGTGCTCGGGCGGCTCCTCGAGCGTCTTCAGCATCGAATTGAAGGCGGCCTTGGACAGCATGTGCACTTCGTCGATCAGGTAGACCTTGTAGCGGCCGGCCGTGGGCGCATAGCGCGCGTTGTCGAGGATTTCGCGCATGTTGTCGATGCCGGTGTTCGACGCGGCGTCGAGCTCGAGCAGGTCGACGAAGCGGCCGGCATCGATGTCGGTGCACGCCGCGCATACGCCGCACGGCGTGGCGGTGACGCCGGTGAGGCAGTTGAGACTCTTGGCGAGGATGCGCGCGATCGTGGTCTTGCCCACCCCGCGCGTGCCCGTCAACAGATACGCGTGATGGACGCGCCCGTTGGTCAGCGAATTGGACAGCGCCGTGACGACGTGTTCCTGCCCCGACAGCTGGGCAAAATTCATCGGGCGCCACTTGCGGGCGAGAACCTGATAACTCATGGCGGGATTATCGCCGGTTTGCGCGCTGCCGGGGCATGGAACCCCGGCAGCGGGCGGCCGTCGAATAGGTGGCGAGCCGTGATCCCGGCACTTGCATGAATTCGCTGTGGCTGCTTCCTTCCGGACCTGACCAGATTCACGACCATGCAATGCGGGGCGACCCGCCGCTGAAGCGGTGGCGCTGAAGCGCACGAAGAACGATTATACCCCCGCTGTCAAATCCGCATTGGCG
>JANMCS010000225.1:0-4110 GCA_031361405.1 Betaproteobacteria bacterium | reverse complement strand
TCCGGTCACGGGCTCGAAATAGTACTGGACCGCGATGCGCCCGGACACCGGCGTCCAGCCGAGCTGTACGGAAAAAAGCAGGATCAGCAGCAGGCCCCACCAGAAGATCGGCATCGAATAGCCGGTGAGCGACACGCCCATCACGCCATGGTCGAAGATGGAATTGCGGCGCACCGCGGCGACGATCCCGGCGGGAATGCCGAGCAGCAATGCGAACACGATCGCGCACAGCGCCAGCTCGATGGTGGCCGGAAACAGCGCCGCGAATTCGCGCAGCACGGGCTCCTGCGTGATCATCGATTTGCCGAGGTCGCCGTGCAGCACGCGGCCGATGTAGATGCCGTACTGCACCAGCACCGGCCGGTCGAGACCGTATTCCTTCAGCAACGCGGCGTGGCGCGCGGCATCGATGCCGCGCTCGCCGGCCATCGTTTCGATCGGGTCGCCCGGCACCAACCGGATCAGGAAGAACGCGAGCAGCGTCATCCCGAAGAACGTCGGGATCACCAGGCTGACACGGGTAAGGAGGAAGCGCAGCATTCGCGGACGGGTTCAGACGGGCTGGCGGTCCGAACGTGCCGGCCGCGCGACCACGGGCGGGCTTATTGAACCACAGAACGATGCGCGCCCCCGAGCGCCATCGCAACTTTGCCGGTGACCCGCGAGCGTCCCGCGGCAGCGCCAATGCTAACGGGGCCCGCAGGCCCCGTCGTACCGATGCAAAACGCGAACAATCAGGCCGAAAAGCTCGACCCGCAACCGCAGGTGGTGGTGGCGTTGGGATTCTTGATGACGAACTGCGCGCCTTCCAGGCCTTCCTGGTAGTCGATTTCGGCGCCGACCAGATACTGGTAGCTCATCGGGTCGATCAGCAGCGTGACGCCATCCTTGCTCATCGCCGTGTCGTCCTCGTTGGTGACCTCGTCGAACGTGAAGCCGTACTGGAAGCCCGAACAGCCGCCGCCGGACACGAACACCCGCAGCTTCAGCTCCGGGTTGCCTTCCTCGGCGATCAGTGTCTTGACCTTGGCCGCAGCCGAGTCGGTAAAGACCAGAGGGGCGGGCATCTCATTCATTGCGTTCATCGTGGACTCCGTTGCGGGCGTACCCCGCGGTTCAACGTGCTGCGTGATGGGAAAAGGCGTTGGTTCTGGATTCAAGCAATGCGGATTCAGTTGGTACCGGCACGTTTCAATTCGACCACGCTCGCGCTGCCCGGTTCAACGTGATGCAATCGGCCCTGGACGACTGCGCCCAGGTGCATTTCAAGCGTCTTGTACTCGATATCGCCGATGATGCGTGCCTTTGCCTGTAATTCGAGATAGTCGTTGGCGGTGACGGGGCCATTGACCATGCCGTTGACCACGACATGCGATACATTGATTTCACCGTCCACGCGCGCCTGCTCACTGACCACCAGCGTACCGGTTTCGCCGTTGGCGGTGGTGACATTACCGCGGACGACGCCGTCAATGCGCAGGCCGCCGGTGAACGACACGTCGCCGCTGACCGTGGTACCGGCGCCGATCAGGCAATCGATGCGTTTTTGCGGCGGTGCGTGCTTCTTGCGATCAAACATGGTGTCTCCCTAGCCCACAGTCAAGGTGCGCGTGGCGCGGGGGGCGCTCTGGCCGGCCTCGTAGGCCCGTGCCGACACCCCCGTCACCCGGGCCCCGACGGGCACCCGAAATCGACCTTCAACCCGCTGATAATACTTGAACTTGAGAGTAAGCGTCGAGGCGGCCGCCGGGTCGTCGTCAGGCAGCAGGACAAACCTGGGTCCCGCCCCGGTTCCGACGCCCGGCGCGAGGCTCGCCTGCAGCACGATGCCGCCGCTGAATTCGTCCTTGGGATTGCCGCCGCGGACGACCAGGACGTTGTAGCGCCACATGTCCTCGCCATCGGGTTCGAGCGTCAGCCGCTGGATCTGCAGGCCCACTGTCTTGCTCGAGTCCGAGACGAGTTTCTGCAGGAATGCGAGTTCCTCCTTCAACTGCGCGTTCTCGCCGGCGAGCTCGGTGGCCTGCCTCGTCAGCGCCTCCTGCGTGCCGCGATTCATCGACTGCTCGCTTTCCAGCGCCGAATTGCGCGCGCGCAGTTCCGTGGCTTCGTTGCGATACTTGCCGACGTCCGCCTCGAGCGTGGCGAGGCGTACCTCGATTTCCTTGCGGTTGAAGCCGCCGAAGATCTGCCCGAAATCGAAGCCCCACCACCACATGCCCGCGATGATCACGAGTAGCGTGGCGAGCAGCGCGCCGCGACTCCACCACGGCAGATGCGTGCGCACCGCCATTTTCGGGGCGGAAATGCCGAAGTGCTGGCGCACCTTGCGCCACCAGGTTTGGGCCGGCACGGCGCAAGCTTTCTAGGGCAGGACCGGCGGGCTTGCGAGCCCCGCGGTTTCGGGCAGGCCGAACATCAGGTTCATGTTCTGGATCGCCTGGCCGGCCGCGCCCTTGACGAGGTTGTCCTCGACCACGAGGACCGTGACCATGTCGCCGCCGCCGGGCCGATGCACGGCAATGCGCGCGACGTTGGAGCCGCGCACGCTGCGCGTCTCGGGCATCGACCCGGCGGGCATCACGTCGACGAACGGCTCGCCCGCATAGCGTTGCTCGAACAGCGCCTGCAGATCGACGTCGGTCCTGGTGAGCCGCGCATAAAGCGTCGAGTGAATGCCTCGGATGATCGGCAGCAGGTGCGGCGTGAACACGAGTCCCACCGGCGTCTTGCTGTGGGCCGCGAGTTCCTGCACGGTTTCGGGATGGTGCCGATGGCCGCTCACGCCATAGGCCTTGAAGTTGTCCGAGGTCTCGGCCAGCAGGAGGCCGAGCTCCGCCTTGCGGCCCGCGCCCGACGCGCCGGATTTGCAATCGGCGATCAGATGCGCGGTGTCGACGATGCCTGCGTCGAGCAGCGGCATGAAGCCCAATTGCATCGACGTGGGGTAGCAACCCGGGTTGCCGACGATGCGCGCCTGGCGGATCGCATCGCGATGGAATTCGGGCAGCCCGTACACCGACTCGGCGAGGAGGTCGGGGCACGTGTGCGGCATCTTGTACCACTTCTCGAAGACCGCCGGATCACGCAGCCGGAAGTCGGCGGCGAGGTCGATGATCTTCACGCCGGCATCCACGAGGCTGCGCGCCTGCGCCATCGCCACGCCATGGGGTGTGGCAAAGAACACGACGTCGCAGCTCTTCAGGTCGGTGGCGTCGGGTGCGGTGAACGTGAGGCCGTCGTAGTGACCGCGCAGGCTCGCGAACATGTCGACCACGCGCGTGCCTGCGTCGCCGCGCGACGTGATGGCGCGCACCTGCGCCTGCGGGTGCATGGCGAGGAGGCGGAGCAATTCGACGCCGGTGTAGCCGGTGCCGCCGACGATGCCGATCTTGACCATGGTGTGACCTCGTCCCGGGGAAGGGCGATTCTAGCGGAAACGCGTAACCGCCCGCGGGAATCGAAAAAAGCAAAAGGCCGCCTCGACGGCGGCCTCTTGCGTGAAGCGGTTCGACGAAAGCGCTTAGCGCTTCGAAAACTGCTTGCGGCGGCGGGCCTTGTGGAGGCCGACCTTCTTGCGTTCGACTTCGCGCGCGTCGCGCGTGACCAGCCCCGCCTTCGACAGCGTGGGCTTCAGCTGCGCGTCGTAATCCATCAGCGCGCGGGTGATGCCATGGCGCACGGCGCCAGCCTGGCCCGATTCGCCGCCACCGCGGACGTTGACCATGATGTCGAACGTGCCGGTGTGGTTGGTCAGCACCAGCGGCTGGCGCGCGACCATGCGGCCCGTTTCGCGGGCGAAGAACTCGTCGATCGGCTTGTCGTTGACCACGATCTTGCCCGATCCAGCTTTCAGGAAAACCCGTGCCACCGAGGTCTTGCGGCGGCCCGTGCCGTAGTAATAGTTGCCGATCATGAGAATCCGTTCTTCGATTCGCTAATGGAAATTGGAGGGTTACTTGACGGGGTCGAGCGGCTTCGGCTGCTGCGCCGAATGCGGATGCGCCGGGCCCGTGTAGTACTTGAGCTTCTTCAGCATGGCGTAGCCCAGCGGGCCCTTGGGCAACATGCCACGGACAGCCTTTTCGAGCGCCCGGCCCGGGAACCGCG
>JANMCS010000213.1:0-14787 GCA_031361405.1 Betaproteobacteria bacterium | reverse complement strand
CAATCCATCGAGAACGCGATTGCGCTGGTGATGGCCACGGGCGGCTCCACCAACGCGGTGCTGCATTACCTTGCAATCGCCTCCGCCGCCGAAGTGCCATGGACGATCGATGATTTCGAGCGCATCCGGCAGAAGGTGCCGGTGCTCTGCGACCTGAAGCCGTCGGGCCGCTATGTGGCTGTTGACTTCCATCGTGCCGGCGGTGTGCCGCAGGTGCTGAAGATCCTGCTCGACGCCGGACTGCTGCACGGCGACTGCATGACGATCACCGGGCGCACGATGGCGGAGGAACTGGCGGCGGTGCCGTCGACGCCGCGCGCGGACCAGGACGTGATCCGCACCATCGACAACCCAATGTACAAGCAGGGCCACCTGGCCATTCTGCGCGGCAACCTGTCGCCGGAAGGCTGTGTCGCCAAGATCACCGGCCTCAAGAATCCTTCCATCACCGGTCCGGCGCGGGTGTTCAACTCCGAGCCGGAAGTGATGGACGCGATCATGGCCAACAGGATCAAGGCGGGGGACGTGGTCGTGATCCGCTACGAAGGCCCGAAGGGCGGCCCCGGGATGCAGGAAATGTTGGCGCCCACGGCGGCGCTGATCGGCCAGGGGCTCGGCGAATCGGTCGGCCTCATCACCGACGGTCGGTTCTCCGGCGGCACCTGGGGCATGGTCGTCGGCCACGTGGCGCCGGAGGCGTTCGAGGGCGGCACCATCGCGCTGGTGCATGAGGGCGATTCAATCACCATCGACGCGCCCTCGCTGCTGTTACAACTGAACGTGCCCGACGACGAAATCGCGCGTCGCCGCGCGGCATGGCGCCAGCCCCCGCCGCGTTACACGCGCGGATTGCTTGCGAAATATGTACGCCTCGTGTCGACGGCCAGCAAGGGCGCCATCACCGACGGCTGATGATCACGTGGTCCCGCCACAAGCGGTGGCGGCGTGTATCTCCTGCCACCCGGTGCCGGCTCGTGCTCTGCGCGCGCCGGCATTCGAACGACGAGGAAGCGATGTCCATCCAACGTCTTGTATTGATCGCCGTGGCCGCGTGCATTGGCGGGTGCGCCACGACCGCTGCGCCGCCGGCTGCGTCGACGGCAGCAATAGCCAAGCCGGTTGCAGCACCAGCAGCGGCGCCCGCCGTCCCTCAACGCGTGGCCCTCGCCAACGCTGGATTCGAATTGACGCAGCCTGGTCCGCGCGGCGATCCCGCAGGGTGGTTTTCATACCAGCACGCGGGGCCGGTGTCCTATAAGTTTTCAGTCGATGCGACCGAGCGCCACGGTGGCGAGCGCAGCCTGCGTATCGACAACACCGGACCGGAAATCTACGGCACCATTGCGCAGGGCCTCGAGGCGCGACCGTGGCGCGGCAAGGTGGCGAAACTCTCCGGCTGGCTGAAGACACGCGATGCCGACGACGGCGGCGCCGTCCTCACGCTGCTGGCGCTGCAGACCGGTGCCACGCTGGCCCACAACTTCATGGCCGACGCGCCCGTCAAGGGCAGCACCGGCTGGAAGCGCTACACGATCACGCTGGTGCTTCCGCCTGGCACAGACAAGGTCGAGATCGGCGCGATGCTGCGTGGGCGCGGTTCGGTATGGCTCGATGATGTCGAACTCGACATCGTCGAGCCTTGAACCGGATCCCTCCGCACGCACCAGGAGTTCGCCATGCTGCACTGGTTCTGTCTGGCCGGCGCCATCGCGCTCGAGATCGCCGGCACGATTTCGATGAAGTTGTCGGAAGGGTTCACGCGCACGCTGCCGTCGGTGCTGATCTTCGTGTTCTATGCCGCATCGTTTTCGTTGATGACGGTCGCGGTGAAGAAGATCGACGTCAGCGTGTCGTATGCCATCTGGTCGGGCGTGGGCACCACGGCGATCGCGCTGATCGGCGTGTACTGGTTTCGCGAATCACTGACGACGATGCAGATCGCCAGCATCGTGCTTATCGTCACCGGCGTGATCGGGCTGCGCGTGGGGGCGTGAACACCGTTTCCCGTCTGGTACAGGAGACATCATGGATCGACGTACCTTTCTCGCCGCCTCCTCGGCGGCGGCATTGTCCGCCTGCGTCAGCGTAGGCGGCACCGCGGGACCACCCGTACCTGCGCCCATGCTGCGCGTGGGCGACCGCTGGACCTACCACGCCCGCGACGGCTTTCGCGTACCCGTCACCTGGGTCGAGACGCACGAAGTGATGGCGGTTGCTGCCGGTGGTATCGAAATCCGTGTCACCTTGCTGGGCGAAACGATCAACACGGTGCGTACCGAGCGACTGCTGGCACCTGGCGTGGTCACCTCCGGTGCCGCGTTCAACAACGACGAGACGCGCGAGTTCACGCCACCGCTGGACCGCTTCCGCTTCCCGTTGAGCTTCGGCGAAACGTGGACGCAAAACATGACAAATGCCATCAGTCTGCAAAACGGCCAACGACCGCAGATCAACCGCTTCGTCCGCGTCGGTGGCTTCGAGAAGGTGACCACGCCTGCCGGCACGTTCGACGCGGTGCTGATGCGCACGCTCATGAGCGTGGACGAAAACAATCCGTTCCGCTGGCCGTTCCAGTGCAACTATGAGACGTGGTTCGCGCCCAGCGTCGGCGCAATGGTGCGCGAGGTCAAGATGGCCACCTACCGCGAACGTGGGGATGGCCGCGAAGGCATCGACATCCGCGCGCAGAACATGACCGTGGAGCTCGCGTCGTGGACGCGCGGAAGCTAAAGCCCCAGCCGCTGCCAGATGGTGGTGGAGAGCGACGCCGAATTGAGCGTATAGAAATGCAGCCCGGGCGCGCCGCCTTCGATCAGCTCGCCGCACAGGTCGGTGACGACATCGAGGCCGAAGGCACGCACCGACGCCGTATCGTCGCCGTAGCTTTCGAGCTTGCGCCGGATCCAGCGCGGAATTTCCGCGCCGCACGCATCGGAAAATCGCGCGAGGCGACTCGAGCTGGCAATGGGCATGATGCCCGGCACGATCGGCAGGTCGAGGCCGCGCGCGCGGCATGCATCGACGAATGACCAGTACGCGTCGATGTTGTAGAAATACTGGGTGATCGCCGAATCGGCGCCGGCCGCGACCTTGTTCGCGAAATGCTCCAGATCGTCCTGCGGGCTGCGCGCCTGCGGATGGTACTCGGGGTACGCGGCCACGTCGATATGGAACCAGTCGCCGGTTTCGTCGCGGATGAACGCGACGAGATCGCGGGCGTAGCGAAACTCGCCGCCTTCCATCGTGCCCGACGGCAGGTCGCCGCGCAGCGCGACGACATGGTGAATGTCATGGTCGCGATACCGCGCCAGCACGTCGCGCAGCGATTGGCGCGTGCCGCCGACACAGGACAAGTGCGGCGCCGCCGCCATGCCGTCGTCGCGGATTTCAAGCACCGTCGACAGCGTGCCTTCGCGCGTGGAACCACCGGCGCCAAACGTGACGGAGCAGAAGGCAGGCTTCAACTGCGCCAGTTGCGCACGCGCGGCGCGCAGTTTGGCCACGCCCTCCGGTGTCTTGGGCGGGAAGAATTCGAAACTGTAGTTGCGCCTCTCGTCGGACATGCGGCGCGTCAGCCCTTCTTCGGCATCAGCAGCGACGACAATGCCCACGAGATGATGCTGTAGACGATCGCGCCGAACACGCCCGCCCAGAAGCCGTCGACGTGGAAGCCGGGCAGGAACGAACCGACGGCCCAGAACAGAAGGCCGTTGATGACGAAGATAAAGAGTCCCAGCGTGAGCAGCGTGACCGGCAGCGTGAGAATCACGAGCACGGGCCGGATCAGCGTGTTGATTAAGCCGAGGACGACGGCGACGAGCAGCGCGGTGGTGAATGAATCCACGCTGATCGACCGGAAGATGTAGGGCAGCGCGATCAACGCAATCGCGTTGATGAGCCAGGTGATCACGAGACGCATGGCAGGTTCCTTGGTGCAGCAGGCCGCGGGCGCGGCGTACCGGTGAGGCAGGGCTTCATGGCGGCATGGAACGTGGCACTGCCCGGCGCCCCGGCGCCGGACTCCACCGCCACCCGGGCCACGGAACCCGAGAGCCCCGGCACCTCGAGCCGCTTGCCGGCGACCAGGTCGTTCAGCATCGAGGTGCGCATCAGGCGCTCAATACCGGTACGCGTCAGGCTTGTACGGGCCGTCCTTGCGCACGCCCAGGTACGTTGCCTGCTTGTCGGACAACGGTGTCAGCATCGCCGACAGTTTCGACAACTGCAGCCGCGCGACCTTCTCATCGAGATGCGTCGGCAGGACGTACACGCCCATCGGATACTGCTTGCCGCCGGAACGCGCGTCGGCCCAGAGCTCCATCTGCGCCATCACCTGGTTGGCAAACGACGAGCTCATCACGAAGGAAGGGTGCCCGGTGCCGCAGCCCAGATTCACCAGCCGGCCTTCGGCCAGCAGGATGATGCGCTTGCCGTCGGGGAAGATCACATGATCGACCTGGGGCTTGATGTTGTCCCACTTGCAATCCTTCAGCGCCGCGACCTCGATCTCATTGTCGAAGTGGCCGATGTTGCACACGATCGCCTGGTCCTTCATCCGCTTCATGTGGTCGAAGGTGATGATGTCGATGTTGCCGGTGGCCGTCACGAAGATGTCGGCCTTGTCCGCGGCGTAGTCCATCGTGACCACGCGATAGCCTTCCATCGCCGCCTGCAGTGCGCAGATCGGATCGATCTCGGTGACCCACACCTGCGCGGACAGCGCGCGCAGCGCCTGCGCCGAGCCCTTCCCCACGTCGCCATAGCCCGCAACGACCGCGACTTTGCCCGCGATCATCACGTCGGTGGCGCGCTTGATGCCGTCGACGAGCGACTCACGGCAGCCGTAGAGATTGTCGAACTTGGACTTGGTGACCGAGTCGTTGACGTTGATGGCCGGGAAGCCCAGCTTGCCCTGCTTGTGCATTTCGTACAGGCGCTTCACGCCAGTGGTCGTTTCCTCGGTCACGCCCTTGATGCCGGCCTTGAGCCGCGAGTAGAACGTGCGATCATTGGCGAGCTTGGCCTTGATCGCCGCAAAGAGCGCGCTTTCTTCCTCGTTGGTCGGGTGGCTGATGCACGACGCGTCAGTCTCTGCCTGCGTGCCGAGATGCACGAGCAGCGTCGCATCACCGCCATCGTCCAGGATCATGTTCGGGCCGTCGCCATTGGCCCATTCGAAGATGCGGTGCGTGTAATCCCAGTACTCGGCCAGCGATTCGCCCTTGAACGCGAACACGGGCGTGCCGGCGGCGGCGATCGCGGCCGCGGCATGGTCCTGCGTCGAATAGATGTTGCACGAGGCCCAGCGCACCTCGGCACCCAGCGCCTGCAGCGTCTCGATCAGCACCGCAGTCTGGATCGTCATGTGCAGCGAGCCAGCCACGCGGGCACCGCGCAGCGGGTGCAGCGGCGCAAATTCCTCGCGGATGGCCATCAGGCCCGGCATTTCCGTTTCGGCAATCGCGATTTCCTTGCGGCCCCAGGCGGCGAGCGCCAGGTCGGCGACCTTGAAATCGGAGAAGTTCTTCGTTTCGGTTGCAGCGTTCATCGGTCACTCCTTGTCGAGCGACATCGATGCGGGGACGGAGGGCGGTCGGCAGCATCTCGTCATCCCGCGCATGAGTCGCGGTTCAACGAGCGCAGTTGCGAAAGATGAAACCCCGAGCCTGGCAGCCCTCGCACTTGGCGGCAGGCTGTTGCAACGCTCCTCGGGGAGTAGCGGGATTTTACCTCAAATTGACACCGCCGCCATTGGTCAAACGGCCGCGTCCCGGCCGGTCACTCGCCGGCAGGCGTCGAGGCAAAGAGCGCGTTGGTCAGGCTCGACTCGCGCTTGTAGAAGCCTTCGGTGTGAAACGTCTCCGGCAGCTTGAAATGTTCGTAGTCGAGATGGTGCAGGAATTCGTGGACCAGCGTGCGCAGGAACGATTTGTAAGCGACCACCTGCTTGCGCTGCGCCGTGCGCATCCAGACCGAGATGCGCGCGACCGGAATCTCCTCGTCCGGCTCATAGAGTCCGTGCAGTTCGCCGTCAACGTCGGAAGGCCTCGCGGCCAGCACGCGGACATCCACCGGCGGCACGATGAAGCCGCCGACCAGCGCGTCGATCAGCGCCTGTGCATCCTTCTGCACGGTGGGGCGATGCGCCCTTGCCAGGCCCTCGCGAATGCCGGAAACGCGGCCGCCGACGTCGATGCCCGGTGGCAATGCAAGCGTTGCGATCGCATCGCTCTGCCGGTACACCTCCTTGCGCGCCGGCGACAGCATGTCGTAGTAGGCAAAGACCATGGTGCGATTATGGCACCCGGAGAGGTTCAAAAGAAAAGGCCGCCCGCAGGCGGCCTTTCGGTGCGTCGAAGCAACGGACGTGTCAGTTCTTCTTGATTTTTTCCAGCATCTTGAAGATGCCCTTCGGTGCGCCGACGAACATGCGCTTGAAGGTCTTGGGCAGGCAACGACGCTCGAGCGTGTTGCGGCGGGTGCGGGAACGTTCGGCCATGGTGGATCCTCGTCGGTGGAGTCGCGTGGTTCGCCGCGCGACAACGCGGGACCGCGAAAACCATCAACAATACAGGAACTTGGTCGATTCCGCCACCGGCCAGCCATCCCGATCAGAGAATCCCGAAAAAGCCGGATGGCGTCACCGTCACGTCGTAGCGCACCGTGCGCTCGGACGCGACCGCTGGCCCCGGCGGGGCGACCCACGCAAACTCGACCACGGTGGAGCCCGGCGCGCTGGCCCGGAAGCGGAATGTGGTGGCGTCGGGCACCCCGCGGATGGACGGGGGCTTCGGGTTGGTGGTGACATCCGGACCGCCGATCACCACCAGGCCGGGGCCGGTGCTCTTCAGGATCCAGCCGTAGCCGACCGCGGGGTCCGGCGACAGGCTGACCACCAGCGGCGCGCCATTGCGCACGATCACGGCGCCGCCACCCTCCGGGGCCAGCACGCCTTCGCGCTCGAGCGTGGCGCAGCCGGACAACGCGAGCACCATGCCGGCGAGGATCAGGCCAAGCCTGAAGATGGAATCAATGCGCTTGCTCATGTCGTTGCGATCCTCTGTTTCGTTGCTGGCTTGCTGCGGCTACCGTGACGATGCTGGATCAGGCGTGCGCGGTCAAGGTGCGACAATCACCGTATAACGGACGCTCCTGGCCACCGGCGCATTGGCGTCCCACGGCCGCTTGTGGTCGAACTGCAGCGTGGCCTGTCCGGCCTGTTCGCCCTTGTAGCGGAACACGTTGGTGCCACCGGCGCCGATGAAGCGCGGCTCGTTGCCCTTGTTCACGTAAACCGGATTGCCGATCGGCGAGAGGACCGACCCGACTGCAGCGGGCGCCATCCATTGGTAGCCGGTGGTGAGATTGGTGTCGAGCTTGACCATCAATTCGCCGCCCACCTTGATCGTGATCGACGTCGCGTCGGGCGCGTTGTCGAGTTCACTTCTTTCCGGGGCTGCCGGCACGGCCGCAACCGCCGGTGCCGCGGGCGCGGCTGGTGCTGTTGGCGCCGTGGCGCATGCAGTCACGGCAAGCGCCGTCGCCAGCAGCGCCAGTCGGGACAGCGTCGCAAGGGAGTTTTGCAGGGTGCGCATGGTGGTGCCTACTTGATTCCCGCAGCGGCTCGGAGGGCAGCCGCGCGGTCGGTGTTTTCCCACGTGAACTCGGGTTCGTCGCGGCCGAAGTGGCCGTAAGCCGCCGTCTTGAGATAGATGGGCCGCAGCAGGTCGAGCATCCGGATGATGCCTTTCGGACGCAGGTCGAAATGTTCGTTGACCAGCGCCGCAATCCTGTCGTCGGCAATCACGCCGGTGCCTTCGGTGTAGACAGTCACGTTCATCGGCTTGGCCACGCCGATGGCGTACGCCACCTGCACCGTGCACTGGCGCGCGAGTCCCGCGGCCACGATGTTCTTGGCCACGTAGCGCGCGGCATACGCGGCGGACCGATCGACCTTCGACGGATCCTTGCCTGAAAACGCGCCACCGCCGTGCGGCGCGGCGCCGCCATAGGTGTCGACGATGATCTTGCGCCCCGTGACGCCGGCGTCGCCGTGCGGACCCCCGATCTCGAAGCGGCCGGTGGGATTCACCAGGAAGCGCGCGCCGGCCAGCATGTCCCTGGGGAACACCGGCTTGATGATTTCCTCGATCACGGCTTCGGCCAGCTGGTCCTGCTTGTCATTCATCGACGGATCGTGCTGCGTGGACAGCACCACGGTTTCCACGGCGACGGGCTTGCCGTTTTCGTAGCGGACGGTCACCTGCGACTTGGCATCGGGCCGCAGGAACGGCAGGCGGCCATCGCGCCGCACTTCGCTTTGCCGCTGCACCAGACGGTGCGCGTAGTAGATGGGGTACGGCATCAGCGACGGCGTTTCGTCGCAGGCATAGCCGAACATCAGGCCCTGGTCGCCGGCGCCCTGATTGAGGTAATCGTCGGAGGCGCGGTCGACGCCCTGCGCGATGTCCGGGGATTGCCGTCCGTAGCACACCATCACGGCGCAGCCGTCGGCATCGAAGCGCAGCTTGGGATCGTTGTAGCCGATCGCGCGGATCGTGTCGCGCGCCACGCGTGCATAGTCGACGTTGGCGCTGGTGGTGATTTCGCCCGCCATCACGACCAGTCCGGTGGAAACGAGCGTCTCCGCCGCGACCCGGCCGGTGGGGTCTTGCTCTAGAATCGCGTCGAGAACTGCATCGGAAATCTGATCCGCGACCTTGTCCGGATGGCCTTCCGACACCGATTCCGACGTGAACAGGAAATTGCTCATTACGACTCCTTGCCTCTTGCCTGTGCGGTTGCTTGGCTACCCGTCGCACCGGCCTACTGCCATATCCGCGACGAAGCGCAAAAACCGCGATTCTAGCAGTTTGGAGTGGGCCCCCGCCGCGGGTACGTTGCGGTCCGCCGGCCCGCGGCGGCACCACCCATGACCGGCAGCATTGCCCTGCCCACCGACGCGACATTGGGGCGCGCCGCCGCGCTGCTGCACGCCGGCGAACTGGTCGCCTTTCCAACCGAAACGGTCTACGGCCTGGGTGCCGACGCGCGCAACGATGATGCAGTGCGCGCGATCTTTGCCGCCAAGGGCCGGCCGGCCGATCATCCTGTCATCGTGCATCTCGCCGATGCCGCGCAGATGGAGGCGTGGGCGCGCGAGGTACCGACGGGTGCGCGGGCGCTGGCGGCGGCGTTCTGGCCGGGGCCGCTCACGCTGATCCTGCCGCGGGCGGCGGGTGTCGCGGATGTCGTCACCGGCGGGCAGGACAGCGTGGGCCTGCGCGTGCCTTCACATCCTGTCGCGCAGCGATTACTGCAGGCGTTTCGTGCCCTCGGCGGCGATGGCATCGCCGGACCATCGGCCAACCGTTTCGGGCGGATCTCGCCGACGACCGCGGCGCACGTCGGGGAGGATCTCGGCGCCGACGTGGCCATGATCCTCGACGGCGGCGAGTGCATGGTCGGCATCGAGAGCACCATCATCGCGTTCAACGGCCACGAGCCCATGCTGCTGCGTCCCGGCGGCATTTTGGTTGATGACATCGCACGCGTGCTGGGTCGCGTGCCGCTGATGCCGGATGCCGACGCGCCACGCGCATCGGGCACGCTGGCCTCGCACTACGCGCCACGCACGCCGGCGCGACTCGTGCCGGCGGCAATGTTGGCGCACGAAGCATTGCAGGCCGGTGCCGACGCGGCGGTGCTGGCGCGCACCGCGCCGCGCCCGCCGGGATTCGCGGGCCAGTGGCAGGTCGCGCCGATGCTGCCGCACGCATTCGCACACGATCTTTACGCCAGCCTGCGCGCGCTGGATGCCGCTGGTGCCATGATCATCCTGATCGAGGATGTTCCCGCCGAGGCGCCGTGGCTGGCGGTCCGCGATCGCATCACGCGCGCGGCCCATGGCGACGACGACGACCGCGACTGATTCGTCGATGGGCAGCGGTCGCGCAAAGCGATGCGCGGCCATGGCCACTCCCGCGGGCCACCTGCGCTACTATCGTGGCCGCCTCGTTGCGGAGTTGCCAGGAATGCTGCGCGTCGTCATCGCCCCGGATTCGTTCAAGGGATCGCTCGCTGCCCATGACGTAGCGGCGGCGATCGCACGCGGTGTCAAGCGCGCGCTCCCCGACGCCGTCATCGCACTGCGGCCGATGGCCGACGGCGGCGAGGGCACCCTCGATGCCGTGCTGGCCGCCGTCGCCGGGCGCGGCGTGCGGCGCACACTGCAGGTGCGCGGTGCCGCCGGCCAGCCGGTGCCGGCCGCCTATGGCGTGCTCGATGCCGGCGACGCCGCCACCGCCATCATCGAAGTCGCCCAGGTGGTCAGCATCACCGATCGGCAAGGCATGGCCGTCGCGATCGAGCAGCGCTCGACCTATGGCATCGGCCAGCTGATCGCCACGTTGCTCGATCAGGGCATGCGGCGCTTCATGATCGGCCTGGGTGGCAGCAGCACCAACGATGGCGGATCCGGGATGCTGGCGGCGCTGGGCATGCGCCTCACCGATGCCCGCGGCGCGACGATTGCCCCGACCCCGGAAGGCCTCGCCATGCTGACCGGCGTGGATGCCTCCTCGTTGCATCCGCGGCTCGCGCAGAGCACGCTGCACATCATGTCCGACGTCAACAATCCCCTCTGCGGCAGCAGTGGCGCCACGGCCATCTTCGGTCCGCAGAAAGGTGTTTCGCCCGCGGCCATCCCTACACTGGATGCGCGCCTGGCGCACTTTGCAATGCTTGCCGAAACAGCCGTCGGCCGCCGCGCGGCATCGCGGCCGGGCGCCGGTGCTGCCGGCGGGCTTGGCTTTGCACTGCAATTGCTGGGCGGACAGTTTTCCTCCGGTGCCGACGTCGTGGCCACGCTGGTCGGCTTGCCCGAGGCGCTGGCCAACGCCGACTGGGCCATCACGGGCGAAGGCCGCAGCGACGCGCAAACGCTGCTGGCCAAGGCGCCGTTCATCGTCGCGCGACTTGCCGCCGCCAGCGGCATACCGGTCACGCTGATTTCGGGCGCGATCGATCCGGCTTCGTTGCCCGGATTGCGCAAACACTATGCGGGTTGCTTCGGCTTGCCGCACGGACCCGCCACCCTCGATGCGTGCATCGGCAACGCTGCCACGCTGCTGACCGACCGCGCCGACGAAGTTGCCCGCGTGTTTGACGCCGGGCGACACGCACCCGGGAATCCATGAACGCGAACCTGTACGCACTCTTCGAACGGCATTTCCCCGACGGCGCGGAGCAACCACTGCTGGTGATTCCCAACGGGACCGTGATCCACTACGACGACATGGCGGCGACATCGGCGCGCTATGCCCATGCATTGGTGGCGGCGGGATGCCAGCCCGGCGACCGCGTGGCAGCGCAGCTCGACAAGGACTGGCGCGTCCTCGCGCTGTATCTCGCGTGCCTGCGCGCGGGCCTCGTCTACCTGCCGCTCAACACCGGCTACCAGAAGGCCGAGCTGTCGTATTTCTTCGGCGACGCCGAGCCGCGGGTCATCGTCTGCAATGCCGCGCATCTCGGCGCGGTGGCGGCGATCGCCGGCTCGGCAACGGTGCTCACGCTGGACGAACTCGGCGATCGCGCGCGAGCGCAACCGGCAACATTCGACACGGTGTTTTCGCAGCCCGAGGACCTGGCGGCAATCCTGTACACATCAGGGACCACCGGCCGCTCGAAAGGCGCGATGCTGACGCATCGCAACCTTGCATCCAACGGCGTGGCCCTGGTCGGCATCTGGGGCTTCACGCGCGGCGATGTGCTGCTGCACGCGCTGCCCATCTATCACGTGCATGGACTGTTCGTGGCGATCCACTGCGTGCTGCTGTCAAGCGCGCGGATGCTGTGGCTCACGAAATTCGATCCGCGCGAAGTCGTGGCGTTGCTGCCGCGCGCAACGGTGATGATGGGCGTGCCCACGTTCTACACGCGATTGCTCGCCGAGCCGACGTTCACGCGCGACATCGCGGCGCGCGTGCGCCTCTTCGTGTCCGGCTCGGCGCCGTTGCTCGCCGAGACGTTTGCCGCATTCGAAGCGCACACCGGCGTCGCGGTCCTCGAGCGCTACGGCATGACCGAGACGGGCATGAACACGTCCAACCCACTCGACGGCGCGCGGGTCGGTGGCACCGTGGGCCGGCCGTTGCCCGGCGTCGAGGTGCGCGTGGTCGACGACCAGGGCCATGCATGCGCGCCGGGCGTGGTCGGCGCGGTCGAGGTGCGCGGACCCAATGTCTTCACCGGTTACTGGCGGATGCCGGAAAAGACCCGCGAGGAGTTCACGGCCGATGGCTTCTTCAAGACGGGCGACGTGGGCGAGCTGGTGGCCGACGGCCCGGCGCGCGGCTACCTGCGCCTCGTCGGACGCGCCAAGGATCTCATCATCACCGGCGGCCTCAACGTCTATCCGATCGAAATCGAGGAGCGTATCGACCGCATGGACGGCATCGTTGAATCCGCGGTGATCGGCGTGCCCGATCCCGATTTCGGCGAGGCGGTCACCGCGGTTGTCGTGGCGCAATCCGGTCACCCGGTGAACGAGGCCGCGGTGATTGGCGCATTGAAAGGCGAGATCGCCCATTTCAAGGTGCCAAAGCGCGTGCATTTCGTGGCGGAACTGCCGCGCAATGCGATGGGCAAGGTCGAGAAGGCGAAATTGCGCGGCATGTTCGGCAAACCATCGAAACCGTAGGCGAGGCTTCAGCCGCGCGCGTAAATCGCGCGCCGAACCTGCGAGGCTGAAGCCCCGCCTACAGTTGGGACGACGCAGTGGCGGGACCCCAGCGACCGAGCGTGTGCATGCGCTCCGGTCCCAAGCGCTCCTGCAGGAACGTCGACGCAGGCGGCGCGGGCAAGCTGCCTGCCACCGCGGCGGGTGCGACCGCAGCAATGCCGGCGCGCACGTTGTCATCGGTGAGCGCCGTCGCCAGCGCCGCCGCATCGGCCCATATCGGCACGCCACCCTCAAGGTGCAGATAGACGCGGCCCGTAGCCGCCTCGACGAAATTCAACTGCGGCAAACGCCGCGCGCAGGCGGCAAGAAAGCCGGTGTTGCGCGCGGGCGCCAACGCGGCCGGATCGGGGTAGAGCGCCGCGGGCGTGGCAGCATCGACATTCACCTTGCGGAAACGCTCGATGTCGAGCATCGCCTTCACGTCCAGCACGTTCAGCTCGCCGTTCCAGCCAAACGCCGCGGTCAACGGCTGCTCGCCGTAGGGGACGGTGTTGTCGAGAAATTCGCAGTGCACGTCCTTGTCGTCGCGCAGCGCCCAGGTGAAGAATAGTTCCGGCATGCCAGCGTAGGCATCGATGTTGTGCGCCAGCAGGTCGTCCACGGCCTTGTAGCGGCCCACGTCAAGGCCGCGCTGCCACGCGCGCTCGACGATCGCCTCCGGCGGCGTCAGCATGAAGAACATGTAGACGGTGTGGCCGAAGCGCGTCAGCAGGTTGCTGCCCGCCTCGTTGGAGTCCGGCGCAAAGCTGTCGAAGCGAAAGCGGTCGATCAGCAGGTGGGTGGTACCCACGGCTTGCGCCTTGCGCGCCATGTAGCGGTCGAGCTTCTGGTCGATGATCTGCAGCTCGTCGCCGGTACACGCGCCGCCGTACTTGTAGGCAGCCCCGAGCGAGGCGTAATCCAGCAACTGCTTGCGCCAGATATCCGGACTGATCAACGCAAAGTCGGCCCACGTGACGCCGATGCGCTGCGCCAGCGCCTTCTGCACCGGGCGCATCGTGCTCTTGCCGGCCGCCGACGCGCCCTTGGTGTTCATGATCACCGGCTGTGCCTGCAGCGGCAGCAATGCGTAGCCTTCGCGCGCGGCCGCTGCGCGCACCAACGGATCGATCAGGCGGCCAATCTCGTCGCTGCCGTAGTCATTGCACGCGAGGTTGGTGGCGATCGCGGCAATGAGTTCCGGCGTTCCCCAAAGCTCGCCATGCCTCGAGAGCAGCGCCCCGACCACGCGGGCAAGTGCGCGGCAGGCGGCGCGGTGCAGCGGATCATGTGCGTCGACGGCGTCGACTTCCCATGCGCGCACCACCGCCTCGGGCGACACGTTGTCGGAAACGACCTCCTCGGCGACCGGCGCACCGCGCAGCAGCCCGAAGAATCGACGCGTGGCCACCGGTTCCACCTTTGGCTTCATCACGAACAACCGGGCATCGAGCTCGGCGCGGATCACCTGCGCCAACTGCTGCCGCATGGCCTCGAAGGCCGCGACGATGTCGTCCATGCGCGCCGCGAGGTGATTGGCCAGGATCGCGTCGACCATCTGCCGGAAATTGATGCCGAGGTCTTCGACCTTGGTTCCGCTGGAAACGGAAAGATCCGCCGTGATGCGGATCAGCAGTTCGTGCAGGACCAGACGCTGCGGCCGGAAGGCGACCAGTTCAGCGACGTCGAAGCCCGTGAGATCGGCGAGCTCTTCTGCGCTGGCGATCGTCGTCGTGACATTGTCGGGACTGAAGATCGTTGCAAAAGGCAGCACGTCGCGCGGGATGCGCGAGACGATTCCCGGGTTCCACGGGCCGGCGGACTCCCCCCCGACGGGCGCTGCGCGCCCCTCCCCCCCAGGGGGGCGAGCGGCTTGGGGCGGCCCCGCGCCGCTCACTCTGACTCTGGCGCTGGAACTACTTGATGAGGCCGGCGCCGCGCGCCCACTGGTACTTGGCGCCGAGCACGGCCACGGGAATTTCCGTCGAGTACGCATACGCAGGGATGCCGTGGTCGTACAGATACTCCGCGGCTTCCTCCACTTCGACGTCCCCGGCCAGCGACGC
>JANMCS010000150.1:0-30302 GCA_031361405.1 Betaproteobacteria bacterium | reverse complement strand
GGAAACTCGTGAAGGATGGTGACCGCTATACCGGCACCGCCGGCGATGTCGTGGGCACCGCGACCGGAAGCGCCGCCGGCAATGCGCTGCGCTGGAACTACGTGCTGGCGCTGCCGGTGGACGGGACGACGTGGCACATGGACATGGATGACTGGATGTACCTGATCGACGAGTCGACGATGCTCAATCGCACCGCGATGTCGAAATTCGGCGTCGAGGTCGGGCAGGTTACCTTGTCGTTTCGCAAGCGCCAGGAAAAGACATGAGTTTGTTTGCACCTCTCAATCCGCCGCTGCCGGCGTGGCCGGAGTGCCGCGTGTGGATCATCGGTGCCTCCACCGGCATCGGCGCGGCCACGGCGCAGGCCTTGTTGGCCGCAGGCGCGCGCGTGGCGCTGTCGGCGCGTTCCACCGACAAGCTGGTTGCGGTGGCCGGCGCGCACGCCAAGGCGCTGGTCGAGCCGCTCGACTTCACGAAGACCGACGACGTGGCCGCCGCCGCGCAACGCATCCGCACGCAGTGGCATGGACTGGACCTGATCCTGATCGTGGCCGGCACCCATCAGGAAGTGCGGGCCTGGGAGCTGAACGAAAAGGATTCGCGCGCGCTGCTCGAAACCAACCTGCACGGCGTGATCAACACCTGTGCCGCGGTGTTGCCCGGATTGCTGGCGCAAGGTACCGGCGGCATCGGCATCGTGGCGTCGGTGGCCGGCTATTCGGGATTGCCCAAGGCGCTGATCTACGGTGCGTCGAAGGCCGCGCTGGTCAATTTTTCAGAAACGCTCTACTTCGACCTCCACCCCAAGGGCCTTGGCGTGTATCTCATCATGCCCGGCTTCGTGAAGACGCCGCTGACCGATCACAACGACTTCGCGATGCCGAATCTCATCTCCGCGGACGAAGCGGCGCGCGAGATCATCACGGGATTGCGCGCCGGCGACTTCGAAATCCACTTTCCCAAGGCCTTCACCCGCAAGCTGAAGTTGCTGCGGTTGTTGCCGTATCGGCTGTATTTTTCCTTGATCCGCAAGGCCACCGGCCTCTAGCGCCGCGCCGCGCCCAAAAAAACGGGCCCGCTTGCGCGGGCCCTGGGGTGTGCCGGCAGGGAGGGGGGCGCCGGCAGGGGGAAAGTTGAAGCGTCGATCAACGGTCGCGGGTGGCCGTCACGGCGACCGAGGCGAACTGCACTTCGCCTGCTTGCAGTGTGCGGATCGCATCGGCCCGAGTGGCCTCGGCGGCGATGAACTGCTGCTTGGCGGCCAGGGTTTCCGGCGACGGCGAGCTCATGCCGCCGGATACCAGTTCGAGCGAACCCACACCAAGCGCAAGCGTCAGCGCTACCAGCACCAATTTTTCGGTCCAGCTTGTAGAGGTCGTCATCGTCGTCATGGTGGGCTCCTGATTCGGTGGGTTCGTCTTTAAGATGTCTCGGCGGCCTGTTTCGGATTCACTGCGCGGCTGCCATGGATCGAACTTTAGGCAAGCGGGTCGGGGGGCTCAACCGACAAGCGACGAAACCCGGGAAACCGGGGACGAACCGACAGAAACCGGGGCGAACGGCGCCGATGGGGGGCGCAAACCCCCGTAGGCGAGGCTTCAGCCTCGCGGCAAATAGGCAAAACCACCGCAAGATCGGGACGTTTACCCGAGGCTGAAGCCTCGCCTACGTAGCCCCCGGGGCCGCATTCACAGGGACAGCCCCTGTAAAGCGCGCACCACCAGCAACAGCCCGTTGCCCAGGAACAGCAGCGCCAGGAGGCGCATGAACCACGGTCCGGTCAGCGCGTGATGCAGCCGGTTGCCGATGACCAATCCGCCGATCATCACCGGCACCATCAGCATTGCGACCGTGAGCAACGCCGGCTGCAACAGCAGTCCCGCCACGAGGAACACCGCCATCCGGATCCAGCAACTCACGGTGATGACCACCGACGACGTCGCGCGCAGCACCGACTTATCGTGGATGCGTGCGGACAGGAACACCATGTAGACCGGCCCGCCGGTGCCGAAGGTCACCGAGAAGATGCCGCCGACGAGGCCGATGGGATAGGCCAGCCAATCGGGTGCCGTGCGCAGCACGCGCGTGCCGACGAACAGGTAGATGCCGTAGCCGCTGACGAAGATGCCGAGCGCCAGCAACAGCGGCGCCTGCGGCAGCGCGACCAGGAGCGTCGTGCCGATGGCAATGCCGACCAGCATGGCCGGCAGGATGCGCCAGAATACCGGCCATGACGCTTGGCGCCAATGCCGGACGCTTTGCGTGGTGGCCGCGCCCGCGTCGAGCAACGTGATGAGCGGCACCGCAAACGTCAGCGGCATCAGGTGCGCGAGCAGGGGCACGCCGATCAGCGACGAGCCGAATCCCGCGGCGCCGAACACTGTGTACCCGAGCAGGACGATCAGCGGGATCGCGACCAGCGCGAACCACGGCAGGTCAGGCAGCGGCAGGGAAAACGGCATGGGGCAATGAAAGTCGTACGCCGTTCCACATTCGCGATGCGGTGGCGAATTGAGTGACGGGAGATGTTCGCGGCAGCAGGCATGGTACGCACAATGCGGGGCAACCTGCCAGAATTGCGCATTGGTTTGCCATTGGAGCCGCGCCCATGATCGTCGTTCACCATCTCAACAATTCGCGTTCGCAGCGTGTGCTGTGGTTGCTGGAGGAGCTTGGCATCCCTTATGACATCAAGCGCTACCAGCGCGATGCGAAAACCAGGCTGGCCCCGCCGGCGTTGCTGGCCATTCATCCGCTTGGAAAGTCGCCCGTGATCACGGATGGCAGGAACACGATCGCCGAATCCGGCGCCATCACCGAGTATCTCGTCGAGCGCTATGGTGAAGGCAGGCTGATCCCGGAGGCCGGGACAGCGGAGCGATTGCGGTATACGTACTGGCTGCATTTCGCCGAAGGTTCGGGCATGCCGCCCCTGGTGATGAAGCTGGTGTTCGACCGGATCGAGTCCACGCCGATGCCGTTTTTCGTCAAGCCGATCGCGAAGGCGATTTCGCACAAGGTGAAGTCGTCGTTCATCGAGCCCAACCTCAAGCGGCAGCTCGACTACATGGAAGCCGAACTCGGGAAAGCGCCGTGGTTTGCAGGCAAGGCGTTCAGCGCGGCGGACATCATGATGAGTTTTGTCGTGGAGGCCGCGGCGCGCGGCGGGGTGGACGCGGCCCGGCCCAAGCTGATGGACTGGCTGGCGCGGGTGCACAAGCGGCCGGCTTATCTGAAGGCGATCGAGCGGGGTGGGGAGTTTTCGCTGGCGTAGGCTGCCGGGCGCGATTGCCGCTCTGTTTCCCTGGACGTGGGGCCGATGGACTGGACGCAGCGACCAGTTTCTGCGACAATTTTGGGCTTTGGCGAGCTAGCTCAGCTGGTTAGAGCAGAGGAATCATAATCCTTTGGTCCGGGGTTCGAGTCCCTGGCTCGCCACCATTTATTTCAAGGCCTTACAGCGATGTAGGGCCTTTTTCTTTGGTAAGGCTCGATTCGACTATCTTAATTGAACGCTATTGCTTTATAATTATTTTCATAAATTCTTTCAAAGCTAGCTAAACTTTATAGGCCAGCCTATACCTTCGGGAAGTTTTAGAAGTTAAGGAGCAATTTTCTATGAATGCTCGAGACTTCGTGAACGCCAGCGGGAAGATTGTCCAAACCGCCAAGGGCAACCCGGCGTTTGCGCCCGGCCCGCTCCCGCCTCCCCTCACCTTCGAAAACGACGTTGTCGCGCTCCTGTCGCGGGCGGACACCGCGCTGGCCGAGCTATCGGCCACCGGTAGGCACCTCCCCTATCCGCACCTCTTGATCGCCCCCTACATCAGGCGCGAAGCCGTCCTTTCGTCCCGCATCGAAGGAACCCACACCAATCTTCCGGACCTGCTCCTCGGTGAAATCGAGGACGGGAAAAACGAGCAGGACCACGACGCCACGGAAGTCGGCAACTATGTAAAAGCACTTGAACACGGCATCGCGCGTCTCCCGACGCTCCCGCTCTCGCTTCGCCTGCTTCGCGAATTGCACGAACTGCTGATGCAAGGCGTGCGCGGTGCCAACAAAACACCAGGTGAATTCCGAACTGGGCAGAACATCGTAGGGTCGAGAGGGCAGGACGAGGCCACTGCGCCTTACGTTCCGCCACCGGTTGCCGAAATGCACGAGGCGCTGAAGGCATGGGAAGCGTATGTGAATCAGCCCGACGGCTATCCGACGCTCATCCAATGCGCCCTTCAGCATGTTCAATTCGAATCGATTCACCCGTTCGGAGATGGCAACGGCCGGGTTGGTCGGCTCCTCATCTCATTGTTTCTCATCGAGCGCGGGCGGCTGTCGCAGCCATTGCTGTACTTGTCGGGATTCATCGACGAACATCGACAGGACTACTACGACCTGCTGCAACGCGTGCGGACACACTCGGCATGGAATGACTGGATTCGGTACTTTCTGACGGGAGTGATCGAGACCGCTTCACAGGCCGCTGCGCAGGCAACCGAGATCTTGCAGATCCGGGAGGAATTTCGGAAGTCGATGCATGCGAAGCCCAAGGCGATGGAATTGATCGATCACCTGCTGACCAATCCCTACATGACCGTGCGGCGCGCAACACAGCTGCTGCAAGTGAGCCAGCCGACGGCGAGAACTGCGGTGATGGCACTACAGGCGGCCGGCATACTCGTCGAACGAACGGGTCGCGCGTGGGGCCGGGTATATGTGGCCACCCGTATATTGGATGCGATTGACGTGAAGCCCGCACCATCCGCGTTGTAACAATCGAATCAACCAATCCACCGCGCCGCCAGCATATCCCCGGCGCGATCGGCCACCGCCATGATCGTGCCGACCGGATGCGCCGCCACGTTGGTCGGCAGCCGCGACGCGCCCAGCAGCGGCGTGCCGATGCCGACGGCGAGGCCGGCGCGGCCGGTGCGGATCAGGAAATCGCGACGACTTTCGTTTGACATGCAGTGATGCCTTCACTCCGATCACGCGAAGCTGCGGTGACTTCGCGTCCAGCGCCCGGGCCGCGGTCGCGATCCATTAGTTCAGACTACGGCGACAGCAGCAAGTCACCGGTGTCGACCGGTCCTGCATCGACGTCGACCGCCTTTCGACCAAGCTGCCTGCGAAAAGTGCGAAACACCGCCGGCAGCCCTTCAGCCAGCAGATTCTTGCCGTCGCGCAACTCGAAATGCAGATGCGGATTGTTGGAACTGCCCGAACTGCCGACGCGCGCGATGGCATCGCCTGCGCTTACCCGATCTCCCACCTTGACCGTCACGCTGGATTTCTGCAGGTGACCCAGCAGGCTGAATTCGCCGTTGCCGTGATCAATCACGATGTAGTTGCCATAGAACTTCATCGGCGTTGACAACAGGACCTCCGGGTTGAACAACGACGGTTGACCGAGGACATTGTCCGGTTCGCCATCGCCGGCATCGACGACGGCACCTGCGGCGGGGGCCAAGACCTCCTGGCCCCACGCATGCCATTCCTCGTTGGTGGTTCCCGCCCCTTTGAACGGGCGAAAAACCTCATCCGTATGGTTGAGGTCCACGGCGTAGCGCATGAAATTTCGGGTCAAGCCAAAGCGCTGCGCTATTGGATGTTCGGTATTCAAACGCCGATGGTGCGCGTAGAAGTCATGCCCGTCGTGCACCAGCAATCGACCCCGCACCGGCAATGTCAGCAAGGACTTGCTGCGATAGATTTGCGGTTCGACGTTGATCGTGGCACTGGTTTCCGGCGACTCCCCGGGAATGCTCAGCGAGAAGCGATAACTGAGTTTGTGCAGTTCGAGCTCGGCGGGGAAGGTGTGAAACGGATTGAACACCAACAATCTGCTGCCGGGCTGCAGAACTCGCGGGGAGATCGTCTCGATGCTGGGTGCAAAGCCGTTGCTGTCGATAAATCGCTGCAGCAGAAGCTTTCCGTCGCGGTCGAAAACCTGCACATCGATCTTGTCGATGGCGACTGCGGTACGCCCCCGGTTTTCAAGCAGGAAGTCGACGCTCAGGATTTGCGTCAGCCCATTGGTTTCCAGCCAGAGCGTGCTCGGCTGCGCGGCAATGCTTACCGGTCCCGCCAAACCCGGATGCCGCATGTTCCATACCGTGACGACGCTGCCGATACCGACCGCCAGCAACAGGAACGCGCCCGCCATTAGCCAATGAGTCCGTCCTTCTATTTTCATGGAAAAGCTCCGCCATTGAGCGTCGTGCCACTTGCATGTATTGAATTCACCGGACGGTTAGATGCCGCGAGCCCCGCAGGCGGATGCACGGGCCGTCACCGTGGTCCTGAACTCGACAATCTTGAAAGCAATGATTCAGGGAGAACGGTCGCGACGACTGTTGCTGGTCATGTGCAGGTGCCTTGATGGTGATCGATTGCACGACTGGCAGAGGTTACGGAATATCCGCTTGTGAAACAGCACCAGCCTGCACGGTCTCCCCCAGCGCGGCAAGAATGCGTCGCGGTCCCTTGAACGGCATGCGGCCGTGCGCGACGCGGCAATTGTCGATCACCAGCATGTCGCCCTGCTGCCAATCGAACATCACCGCGTGTGCCCACAGCGTGTGGCGGATGTGTTCGATATCGGTTGGGTCGATTTCAGTGCCGTCGGCATACATGCAGTGACTGCGGCGCAGGGTGGCGGCGCGGCGATCGCTGCGCCGTTCGAAGTAGGCCAGGATCGCGGCGCCAACCGTCCGGCCCACGCGGCGCAGCTCCCACGAATACGAGTCGTGCATGGTCGCGGCATTGAACCAGATCTTCTCGCCGCTGCGTGGATGGAGGACGACCGCAGGTCGGCAACTGAGCATGCGCAGCGATCCATCGGCCGGCCATTGCGCCTCGATGCCGTGCTCGATGCAGAACGCGTCGACCCCGTCGCGGTCCATGCCGAAGCGTTCCCGCCACGAGCGTGGGTTCAGCAGCGTGCGCTTGCCGGGAACGTTCTGAACGAGCATGAGGCCGCGTTGCTCGAGGCGCGCACGCACTTCGGGATCCAGCACGTGGTAGATGGCCGCCATGTCGACCAGCGGCGTCTGGCCGCCGCTGGTGGGAGGCATCTGGCACCAGAACATGATCGTGGCCGGGTAGCGGTCCAGATAGGCCATCTCGCAATGCAACGGTATGGGCAGGATCGCGGGCGCTTCCGTCGACGTGCTGACGTTGCCGACGACATGCTTGCGCGGCGAGATGCCGCCAACGTAGTCGCTCAATCGCGGCGATATTGCGGCGGCGAGCGCGGCGAAGGCCTCGGGCGACGGGATGTCGAAACCCCGGAACAGGATTGCGCCGTGGGCCAGCAGATGCTGATCGAGCAACGGCCGATTGGCGTTCGCCCATTCCGCCAACGCGTGGCCGCTACGCGAAGGTGCGCCGGCGGCATCGGGTTCGATGACCAGGGGCAACGTGGACAACGGCCGGATATCCCGCAATGGCGGCATGGAACCTGCTTATAAGAATGGACTGTTAGCGGGTAACATACTGCCTGTTGCGTCCCGGCCTGTCTCGTCAGTGCGGACACGCCCTCATTCTCGATGGTACTCAGTTTAAACACGCGCGGTGTAACGTACGCGCGGGAAGCTCACATGGCGCCAGCCCTCCGCCGCATCATCGCTATCAGTCCCTTCGGGCGTCCTGATGTGGACCTCGTCGTGGCGGCCGGCCTCGCTGGCGCCATGGGCGTGCTCGACCTCGGTCGCGATCGCGCGGCAGCCTTGCGCGCGCTGGAGCAATTGCGCGAGGCGGGCCCGCTCGCTGTTGGCGTACGCGTGCCCACGGGCAGCGACATTGTCCCGGCGGCGCTGCCGCCGTGCGTTACCACGGTCATCCTGGAGTCGGGCGTTGCTCTCGCTGCTTGGCGCGACCGGCAGGTCCTGGTCCAGGTGACGTCGCTGGTAGAGGCGCGCGCGGCCATCGCGGACGGCGCTGACGGCTTGCTCGCCAAGGGCACCGAAAGCGGCGGGCGGATCGGCGAGGAGACGGCGCTGGTGTTGTTGCAGGCGCTGGTCGCGGAATGCAGTTGCCCGATCTGGGTACAGGGCGGCATCGGCCTGCACACTGCGGCGGCCTGTATCGCGGGTGGCGCGGCGGGCGTCGTCCTCGACAGCCAACTGGCGCTTGCGCGCAACGTGCCGTTGCCGGAGGAAATTCGTGCCGCGCTGATGGCGATGGACGGCAGTGAGACCACGGTCGTGTACGGCCTTCGCGTTTATCTGCGGCCGGATCTTCCCGTGGAAGCACTCGCGGCAGTGGCTGATCCCGCCGCATTGCTGGGATGCGCCGACCTGCGCAACAACTTGTGGCCCACAGGTCAGGATGCCGCATTCGCGCGACCGTTGGCGGAACGCTTCCGCACCGTCGGCGGCATCATCACCGGCATCGACCGCGCCATCACCCATCACCTCGCGGCGGCGAAGCGGCAACAGGCGCTGGCGCCGCACAGCGCGCTCGCGGCCGATCTCGGCCTGCGCTATCCGATCATGCAAGGCCCGATGACGCGCGTCAGCGATCGCGTGCCCTTCGCCGTGGCCGTTGCCGATGCCGGCGGGCTGCCGTTTGCCGCGCTCGCGTTGATGCGCGGCAGCGAAGTGGAAACGCTGCTCGCGGAAATGGCGCAGCGTCTCGCGGGTCGACCGTGGGGCGTGGGCATTCTGGGCTTCGTGCCTGCCGCATTGCGCGACGAGCAGCTCGAAGTCGTGCGCCGCTTCAAGCCGCCGGTGGCGTTGATTGCCGGGGGCCGGCCGGCGCAGGCGCGACCGCTCGAGGACCTCGGCATTGCCACGTTCCTGCACGTTCCGTCGCCCGGATTGCTCGAACAATTTTTAAAGCAGGGCGCGTGCCGCTTCGTGTTCGAGGGCTCGGAGTGCGGTGGCCATGTCGGGCCGCGCACCAGCTTTGCGTTGTGGGACCTGCAGATCGAAATCCTGCTGCGTCATCCGGCGCCACAGGAACTGCGCGTGGTATTTGCGGGTGGCATTCACGACGCGCGGTCGGCGGCGATGGTGGCCGCGATGGCGGCGCCGCTGGTCGATCGCGGCGCCAAAATCGGCGTGCTGATGGGCACGGCGTATCTCTTCACGCCGGAGGCCGTGGCCTGCGGTGCGATCCAGCCGGCGTTCCAGCAGGCGGCGCTGGCGTGCACGCAAACGGTCCTGCTTGAAACGGCGCCGGGCCATGCCACGCGCTGCGCCGAAACGGACTATGTGCGGATGTTCCGCGCCGAACGCGAGCGCCTGCAGGCGCAGGGCATGTCCACCAAGGCCATCTGGGAGCAGTTGGAGATGCTCAATCTCGGACGGCTGCGCATTGCCGCCAAGGGCCTGCAGCGCGAGGGCGACACGCTGGTCGCGGTCGATGAATCGACGCAACGCCGCGAAGGCATGGTGATGCTGGGCCAGGTCGCCGCACTGCGCGACGGCTTGTCGAGCATCGCGGAGCTGCACCGCGACGTGGCCGAAGGTTCAACGCGCCTGCTGGACGCGCTCGCGGTTGCCGCCGCGCCGCCGGCACCGTCGCGCAGCGCGGACATCGCCATCATCGGCATGGCCACGATCATGCCCGGCGCCGCCAATCTCGATGCGTTCTGGTCCAACATCGTCCACGGCGTCAACAGCATCAGCGAAGTGCCCGCGGAGCGCTGGCGCGTGGAAACGTTCTACGAAGCCGGCTCGATGAACGGCCACAAGACGCCGTCGAAGTGGGGCGGCTTCCTCGACCCGATTGCGTTCGATCCGCTCACCTACGGCATTCCGCCGCTGTCGCTGGCGGCGATCGAGCCGGTGCAATTGCTGGCGCTGGAAGCCAGTCGCCAGGCGCTGGCCGACGCCGGCTACGCCGACCGCGAATTCGATCGCGAAAATACCGCGGTGATCTTCGGCGCCGAAGCCGGCACCGATCTCGCCAGCGCCTATTCGTTCAAGGCGCTGTGGCGGCAGTATGCGGGCGAAATTCCGCCGGAACTCGACGCGGTGCTACCCACGCTCACCGAGGATTCGTTTCCCGGCATTCTCGCCAATGTGATCGCGGGTCGCATCGCCAACCGGCTTGATCTCGGCGGCGTCAATTACACGGTGGATGCCGCGTGCGCATCGTCACTGGCCTCGATCGATCTCGCCTGCAAGGAATTGAACGCCGGCACCAGTGCGATGGTGATCTGCGGCGGTGCGGATCTCCACAACAGCATCGTCGATTTCCTCGCGTTCGCCAGCGTGCATGCGCTGTCGCCCACGGGCCAGTGCCGCACGTTCGACGCAGCGGCCGATGGCATCGCGCTGGGCGAAGGTGTGGCCACGGTGGTATTGAAGCGGCTGGCGGATGCGCAGCGCGATGGCGACCGCATCTATGCAGTGATCAAGGGTGTCGGCGGCGGCAGCGATGGCAAGAGTCTCGGCCTCACCGCGCCGCGCGCCGAAGGCCAGGCCCGCGCGCTGTCGCGCGCTTACCACCAGGCCGGCGTCACGCCCAGCGACGTGCAATTGATCGAAGCGCACGGCACGGGCACCGTGGTGGGCGACCGCATCGAACTGGAAACGCTGAATCGATTCTTTGGCACGGGTGGCGCCACGCGGGCGAGCATCGCGCTGGGCTCGGTGAAATCGCAGATCGGTCACACCAAATGCGCGGCCGGGTTGGCGGGCGTGATCAAGAGCGCGCTGGCGCTGCATCACCGCATCCTGCCGCCCACGCTCAACATCAAGCAACCCAACGCCGCGTGGACGGCGGACAGCCCATTCACGCTCAGCGCGCAGGCGCGGCCATGGCCGGACGGCGCGCGCAAGGCCGGTGTCAGCGCCTTCGGTTTTGGCGGCACCAACTTCCATGTGGTGCTGGCCGAGCATGCGGGCTCCGTGGCGCAGGCCGGACTGCGCCAGTGGCCTGCCGAATTGTTCCTGTTCCGCGGCAACGATCGCGCTGCGGCGCTGGCCCGTCTTGAGTCGTTGGCGGCAGTCGTTGCCGATGGCCATTTCGCGCTCAAGGATCTCGCGCGTTCGGTGTCGGCAGGCAGTGGTGCCGTGCAGATCGCCATCGTCGCACGCGACGCGGCGGACCTGCGCAACAAGCTGCAACTTGCGCGCAATGGCAGTGCCCGTGCTGCCGGGGTGTTCATCGCAGCACCGACCACTGCTGCCGCTACTGGCGGCCTCGCTTTCCTCTTCCCCGGACAAGGCTCGCAGCGCGTGGGCATGCTGCGCGACCTGTTCATGGCCTTCCCGTCATTGCAGCGCTATCTCGCGCTGGGCGCGCACTGGGTGCCGCAACTGTTCCCACCGACGCCATGGCGAGTAGGCGAGGATGCCGCGCAGCGCGACGCGATCAACGACACGCGCGTCGCACAGCCCACGCTGGGCATCGTGGAGCTGGCGCTGGCCGACCTGCTGCAGCGCGTCGGCGTGCGGCCCGATATGCTGGCCGGCCATAGCTATGGCGAGCTGGTGGCGCTGTGCGTGGCCGGTGCATTGCCGGAATCCGAGTTGCCGGCGTTGAGCGCGGCTCGCGGCCAGCGCATCGTGGCGGCCTGCGCGATTGGTAACGATGTCGGCGCGATGTCCGCGGTGGCCGCCGATGCCGCCAGCGTCGCCCGCAGCATCGAGGGGCTGGCGGACGTGGTGGTGGCCAACGACAACGGGCCGGACCAGGTCGTGATTTCCGGACCGACCGCCGAAATCACCATTGCCAATGCACGACTGCGCGCTGCGGGCATCTCGGTGCGCTCCCTTCCGGTCGCCTGCGCATTTCACAGCCCGCTTGTCACGCCGGCGTGCGCGACCTTTGCGCAGGATCTCGCCGGCATCGATATCGCACCGCTGGCGCGCACCGTGTATTCCAATACGTCGGCCAGCGTGTATCCGGCGGACCCCGCGGCCATTCGCGCGCGTCTCGCCGAACACGTCGGCATGCCGGTGCGCTTCGCCGCCGAGATCGAGGCGATGTACGCCGCCGGCGCGCGCACATTTGTCGAAGTCGGACCCGGCCGCGTGCTGACAGGACTGGTCACGCGCATCCTGGGCGATCGTCCGCACGTTGCCGTCGCCTGCGATCGTGCCGACGAGAATGGCATCACCCAATTGCTGCTGACGCTGGGCCAGCTTGCGGTGCACGGCGTGCCCGTCGATACACACGCGCTCTTCATCGATCGCCACGCGCAACTGCTGGACCTCGAAGCCCCGCCGATGGCCGGTCCTTCCGCCAGCGCATGGTGGGTCAACGGCCAGCGGGCGTGGCCGATGCACGGCGAGCTGCCACCGCATGCGATGCATCCGGTGACCGCACCCGTGGTGCAGGCGTCGATGACCGCCGCCGGCCACGTCGGCAGCGGCGACCGGCAGCAGGCGGTGCTGGAATATCTGCGCAACATGCGCACGATGGTCGAGGCGCAGCGGCGCGTGATGCTGAGTTATCTCGGCACCACCGATGCGGGCGCCTTGATCGAGGGCGAATCCGTCATGGCGATGCCGGCGGCGCCTGTGGCTGCCGCGGCTATCGTCGCGCCTGCGCCCAAGCCGGCGCCCGTCGCTTCCACAGCCGTGACGGCCGCAGGCGCCGACGACGTACTCGATATCGAAAAACTGTTGCTCACGCTGGTGTCCGCGCGCACCGGTTATCCGGTGGAAATGCTCAATCTCGATCTCGACCTCGAGGCGGATCTCTCGATCGACTCGATCAAGCGTGCAGAAATCCTCGGCGCCATCGCCGAGCGGCTGCAGGCCGGCGCCACCGCGATGCCCACCGAATTGCCGGAGGATCTCATCGCAGTCAAGACGCTGCGCGGCATCATCAACGCGCTGGCTCCCCTGGCGGCCCGGACGGCGCCCGCCGCGGTCGCTGCGATGGACGTAGCCGCGGCGACGCCGGCGTTGCACGCACCGGCAACCATCGCGGCGAAGGGCGAGACCTCCGTACCGGTGCCGCGTTATGTCGTGATCTTGCATCCGTCCACGCACGTCAACAGCGCGTGGGGGCTCGAGAACCAGGAGATCGGCATTGTCGGCGCAACCCCCGACCTGCGCACGCTGTTGATGGCCAATCTCCATGCTGCCGGCAGTCGCGGCACGCCGTGGAAAAATGGCAAGGCCCCGGCAGGTGCTACCACGGCACTGGTGGACCTGACACCGCTGCGCTCCGACTGGAAGCCCTCCGACGTGCCCGAGCTCTTCACGCGCATTCGCGGCGCCTTGATGTCCGGCGCCAGCCACATACTGGTCGCCGGCCGTGCCGATGCCGGCGACGACGAAGCCCACGACACGTTTGCGCCCTCCGCGCGCGTGAACGGCCACCTCGTGCCGGCCGCCGGCGGCGTGTCGGGCCTCATCAAGAGCCTGCGCAAGGAATGGCCCGACCGCCACGTGCGCATGGCGAGTTTCCCGCCGGATTTCGACAGCACGCAATTGGCCGGCCGGCTCTTCGATGAGCTGAAGTCTGCCGACGGTGCGCCCGAAGTCGGCTACTCGGTTGACGGTATCCGGCAGACGCCGCGCGTGGTGCTCGCCACGCGCAACGGCCACGGCAACGGTGAGCCGCAGGTAGTCCTGGACCGCGACTCGGTGGTGCTGCTCACCGGCGGCGCGCGCGGCATCACCGCGCGCGTGGCGCTGGAGATTGCGCAGCGCTTCGGGTGCCGGCTGGAACTTGCCGGACGTTCCCCGCTGCCACCGCTCGAGGAAGACGACGACCTGCGCAGCGCCGACGATGCACGCGCGGTCAGGAAACGGCTGCTCGCGCGCAATCCGGATAGCGGCATCGCCATGATCGAGGCCGCGTGTGCGCGGGTACTGGCCGAACGCGAGATCCGCGCCACGCTCTCGGCGCTTTCCGCCACGGGCGCGCGCGTGGCCTATCACCAGGTCGATGTGCGCGATGCCGCCGCGTGCGGCCGCCTGGTCGATGACATCTACCGCCGCCACGACCGGCTCGACGGCGTGATCCACGGGGCCGGCGTGATCGAGGACCAGCTGGCGCGCGACAAGTCCACCGATTCCTTTGCGCGCGTGTTCGACACCAAGGTCAACGGCGCGCTGGCCATCGCCGAAAAAGTGCGCCAGGACATCGGCTTCGTCGTGTTCTTTTCCAGCATCGCCGCCACGTTCGGCAGCCGCGGCCAATCCGATTACGCGGCGGCCAACGACTTTCTCGATCGCCTCGCGCTCGAGTTGAACCGCAAGTTGCCCGGACGCGTGCTGTCGATCAACTGGGGTCCATGGCGCGACGCCGGCATGGTCTCCCCGGAACTGGCGCGCGAATACGCGAAGCGCGGCATCGACCTGATCGACCCCGAGGCCGGCGTCGCCAGTTTCCTGGACGAGCTGCTGCACGGCTCACCGCTCGACTCACGGATCATCCTGATGCGCGGCGACCCCGCATCGATGCTCTAGTGGCACGTGGAAGTGGCAACGCTCGCGCCGAGGCGCTGCAGCGCGGGGGTCCGCGCATTACGGACGGGCGCTGACGCATGAGCGGACGCGACATTGCCATCATCGGTATGGCCTGCGTATTTCCCAAGGCCCCCGATCTCGCTGCGTACTGGCACAACCTGCGCACTGGCGTGGACGCGATCACTGACGTGCCACCGGAGCGATGGGATTCGATCTTCTACGATCCGACGTCGACCGCCACCGATCGCTTTTATGCGCGGCGCGGCGGCTTCATCGACGGCCTGGCCAATTTCGATGCCGCCGCCCACGGCCTGATGCCGGTCGCCGCGAAGGGGGCGGAGCCGGATCAATTGATGGCGCTGCAGGTGGCGGTCGCCGCGCTGGCCGACGCAGGTTACGCCGATCGGTCGTTCCCGCGCAAGACGACCGGCATCATCCTCGGCCGCGGCAACTATCCGGGTCCCGCCATCGTGCGCCTGGGCAACATGATGCGCGGAGCGGAACAATTGATCGCCACACTGGCGACGCTGCTGCCGGAACTTGGTCCCGAGAAATTGCTGGCGCTGAAGAAGGGCTATCAAGCGCGCTGTGGCGCCTATGGCCCGGATACCGCGATCGGCCTCGTGCCCAATCTCGTCGCATCGCGGATTGCCAATCGCCTCGACCTCGGCGGCTCTGCCTACACCGTCGACGCCGCCTGTGCCAGCACGCTGGTCGCGGTTGACCAGGCTTGTCGCGAACTGCGCGACGGCGCCGCCGACATGGTGCTGGCCGGCGGCGTACACCTTTGTCACGACGTCGCGTTCTGGAGCGTGTTCTCGCAGCTGGGCGCGCTGTCACGCAGCGACCAGATCCGGCCGTTTCACCAACATGCCGACGGGTTGTTGATCGGCGAAGGCGTGGGCATCCTCGCGCTGCGGCGCCTGGCCGATGCCGAGAAGGCCAACGATCGCATCTACGCCGTCATTCGCGGTACTGGCGTGGCGAGCGACGGCCGCGACGTCAGCCTGTTGACGCCGCAAGTCGACGGCCAGGTGCTGGCACTGACGCGAGCGTGGAAGATGGCAGGTGTCGACCCTGCGACCGTGGGCCTGGTCGAAGCCCACGGCACGGCGACACCGGCGGGCGACGCCGCGGAACTGGCCACGCTCACGCGCATTTTCGGTGCGGCCGAACAAGGCGTCGAGCGCGTGCCGCTGGGCTCGGTGAAGTCGATGATCGGCCACGCAATGCCCGCCGCCGGCGCGGCCGGCTTGATCAAGGCCGCACTGGCGATTTATCACGGCGTGCGGCCGCCCACGCTGCATTGCGACGAACCCAATGCGGCGCTGCAGGCAACCCGCTTCCGGATGATCGGCGAAGCCGAACCGTGGGACGGGTCCATGCGCCGCGCGGCCGTCAATGCGTTCGGCTTCGGCGGCATCAACGCGCATGTGATTCTCGATTCGCCGCCGCGCGCCGCGCGATCGGTGCGCCGCACGCGCACCACGTCCGGTGCTGCGTCCGCGCTGGTGCTGGCCGCGGCGTCGCAGGCGGCGCTGCTGGCGGCGCTCAATGCCGGGCAGCGCGGTGGCGAGGGTTCGTGGCGACTTGTGGTCATTGATCCTACGCCCGAGCGACTCGCGATTGCGCGCGCCGCCGTGGAGGCGGGCCGACGACGGCCCGCGCGCGACGGCATCTATTTTGCGCCGTCAGGCCTCATCAGCCAGGGCGGCAAGCTGGCCTTCCTGTTTCCCGGCGTCGAGGCGGCATTCGCGCCGCGCATCGAAGGCATTGCCGCGCATTTCGAGATCGCGCCGCCGGACCTCATTACCGGCGACCTCGAACGGCAGGGCGTCAGTGTTGCCCGGCTCAATTCCTTTCTCGCCGATGTCGCGGGCCGCATGGGGCTCGTGCCCGACGCGATCGCCGGACACAGCATCGGCGAATGGTCAGGCATGGCCGCATCGGGCATGTTCGCCAACGCGTCCGTCGACGAATTCACCGCAGCGCTCGATCCCGGGTCGCTCCAGGTGGTTCCGCTGACCTATGTCGCGGTGGGCGCGGGCGCAGAACGGATCGCCGCGCTGTTTCCCGATTTGAACAACGTCACCGTATCGCACGACAACTGTGTCCACCAGTCGATCCTGTGCGGCCCGCAGGAAGCCATTGCAAACGTGGTCGCGCGCTTGCGCGAGCAGCGCCTATTGCACGAGATCCTGCCGTTCCGGTCGGGCTTTCATTCGCCCGCGTTGGTGGGCCATGTCGAGTTCTATCGCGACCACCTGGCGCGACTGCCATTGTGCGCCCCCGCGATTCCGCTGTGGTCGGCCACCACCTGTGCACCCTACCCATCGGATCCAACAGCCATCACCGAACTTTTCATCGAGCATCTGGTGAAGCCGGTCCACTTTCGCGATTTGATCCTGGCGCTTTATCACGACGGCGTACGGGCATTTGTGCAGGTCGGCACTGGCAGCACCATCGCCTTCGCCGACGATGTGCTGATCGGCAAACCGCATTGCGCCGTGTCGATGATTGCCAACCAGCGCGACGGCATCGACCAGTTAAGGCATGCGGCCGCGGCCCTCTGGGTCGAAGGTGCCACCCTTGACCTGCCGCACCTGATGGACCACGCGAGCGCGATTCCCGCCGCCGCATCACGCGCGTTGCCGCTCGACCTGAGCTTCCCGCTGGTCCATTTCGATGCGCAGGCGCTGCGCGCGGCGATGCCAACCACGCCGCGCCCGGTGCAGGCACACCATCCGCTGTTCGCCGAATTCGACGCAGTGATGCGCGAGACGATGGCGGCCCAGCAGTCCGTGGCGCAGGCGTTCTCGGCGACGGCGATTGCGCCAGCGCCGGTCGACCCTGCCCACGCTGAACGGTTGGTCGTTTCCGTCGACACGTTTCCCGAATTGCTCGACCACTGCCTGATTCCGCAGCCCGACGGGTGGCCGGCAATCGCCGATCGCGCGCCCACCGCGCCGATGACGATGGCCATCGCGCTGTTGATGGAGGCGGCGCAGCGCTTCGATCCGCACCGCGTCGCGATCGCGGTGGAGGACATCGCCGCGCGCACCTGGCTCTACGCCGAACCGGCGGTGGAGCTTGCCATCACCTGCGAGCGTGTCGGCCCGGACAAGATACGGGTGAGCATCGATCGCCACTTCGACGGCACGGTTACGATGGCGGATCGTTTTCCGGATCCGCCGCTGCCTCGCACCGAGCCGCTGCGCGAGCCCAAGCCCTTTCCGATTCCGATGGACGAGATCTATCGTGAGCGATGGCTCTTTCACGGTCCGTTGTACCAAGGCATCGTCGACATCGACGCCTTCAGTCCTGAAGGCATGCGGGGCACGCTGGCATCGCTGCCGGCCAAAGGCGCACTGCTCGACGCTGCGGGCCAGCTCGCCGGGCTGTGGGTCATCATGGCCAACGCCGAAGACCGGATGTCGATGCCCGTGCGCATCGGCAATATCCAGTTCTTCGGGCCCGAGCCTGCCCCGGGTGATCGGTTCACGTGCACGGTGTGGAACCGCTCCATCGGCCGGCGCGAAGTGCGTTCGGATTTCGAGCTGACCCGCAACGGCACGCTGTACGCACGCGTGACCGGATGGGAAGGTTGGCGCTTCCCTACCGGCGGTCCGATCTTTCCGGTTTTGCGCCAGCCGGACAAGAATCTGCTCGCGGCACCGGATCCGGAAGGTTTCGTGGTGCTGCACGACCCCGGCTGGAGTTCCAAGACCATCGAGTTCCTGATCCGCCGCTTCCTGTCGTCGCGCGAGATCGAGCAACTGGGTGGCGTGCGCCAGGTATTGCGGCGAACCGAATGGCTGGGCGGGCGCATCGCCGCCAAGGACGCTGTGCGCAACCTGCTGTTCGAACGCGGTCGTCGCTCGGTTTTTCCGCTGGAGGTCGGCATCGGTGCGGATGCGACGGGGAGGCCGCGGGTGACGGGCCCGCTGGCGGGCAACATCCGCATATCAATCGCGCACAAGCCGGGCATCGCCGTGGCCATCGCGCGCGAAGGCGTGGATGTCGGCATCGATGTTGAAACGATCGAACCACGCAACGACAGTTTCACCGCGTTTGCGTTCGGTGAAGATGAATTGCGTTTGCTGCCCGCCGGCAATCGTGACGAGTGGCTGACGCGTTTCTGGTCGGCCAAGGAAGCCACGGGCAAGGCCCGCGGCACCGGATTGGCAGGCAATCCAAGGGGGTTCAAAGTGATGCAGGTGGAAGGAGAACGTATCTTGGTGGATGCAACGTGGATCAGGACGCGCAACCTCGGTACGCACGTGATGGCGTGGACCGAACAATGAGCGCGCCGGAGGCATTGCGGCAGCAGATCCTGCAGGAAGTGGCGCAGGCCATCGCCGAGGTGATCGGCGACGAATGGGTCAGCGAAACGCCGATCACGATGGAGACGAGCTTCGGCCAGGACCTCGAGGTGGAAAGCATCGAGCTCGTGGCGCTGTCGGAGAAGTTGCAGGCGCGCTACGGCGCGACCATCGACTTCCCGAGCTGGCTCGCCAGCATGCAGCTCGAGGAAATCATCGGCCTCACCGTCGGCCAGCTGGTCGACTACATCGCCTCGTGCCAGTCGAAATAATCAACGGCCGCAAGGTTCATGTGCAGACGGTGGGCGCCGGGCCTGACGTCGTCATCGTGCACGGTTTGTTGGGCTCGATCACCAGCTGGTATTTTGCGGTGGCACCGGTGCTGGCGGCCGAGAACCGTGTACTGATGTACGACCTGCGCGGGCACGGGTTGAGTGAGTTTTCGAAAAGCGGCTATGGCATGCGATCGATGGCCGGGGATCTTGCGGCTGTCGTGGATAGCCACACCGACGGCACCCCGCTCGCGCTGGTGGGCCACAGCTACGGTGCCGTGATCGCGCTACGGTACGCGCTCGATCATCCGGATCGCGTGCGGCGCCTGGTGATGGTCGAGCCGCCGCTGCCGGTGATTTCGGCGACCTGGATCGAAGGTTTCAGAAATAGGTCCTCCGAAGGAGTGATGTCGTCACTGCCGCTGCTGGTGCAGGCGGCGCTGAAGGCGCGCGTGAAGCGGCCACTCAGGGTGGGGGCAAAGATGGTGCGCCTGTCGACGCAGTCGACCATACAGGACGACATGCTGGCCGAGCCGGATATCGCCGATGCCGAACTGGCGACATTGCAATGTCCTGTGCTTCTGTGCTGCGGAACCCGCTCGAATGATGTCTTCAGGGAGACCAGTGCACGTCTGCTTCAGGTGATACCGAATGTCCGGCTGCAGATGATCGAAGGCGATCATTACCTCCCCGAGGACTCCCCTAGACCCTTGGCGCAAGCGATCCGTGAATTCCTGGCGGCCTGATGCCGGACATTCACGCGCGCGGCGTTCGCTTCAACGTGCTGACGATGGGGGATGCCGGGCCGACGCTCGTCTTCGTGCACGGCGTGATGATCGACAACCTGTCGAGCTTCTACCTGTCCATCGCACCCGCGCTGGCCAAGTCCGCGCAGGTGATCCTGTATGACCTGCGCGGCCATGGCCGCAGCGAGCAACCGCCTGCCGGCTACACGACCGACGACATGGCGGACGACCTGGCCGGCATTCTCGACGCGCTAGCCCTGCGCGGCCGACGCGTGATCGTCGTTGGACATAGTTTCGGCGGATACATCGCGCTGCGTTTTGCCACGCGTCACCCCGAGTACATCGCCGGGCTGGTATTGCTCGAAGCGCACTCGGGCATGGCCGACTTCGGCGCGCAGATGCAAAGGACGATGGCGCTGGACGGCGAGGAACGCAACGAACTGATCCAGAAATTATTCGGCAACTGGCTCACGAAGCACGCGGCGCGCGGCCAGGCCGTGCCGGTGCCAGCCGATCCTGAACAGGTTGATCTGAGCTCGCTTGATGCCGACCGGCGCTCGACCGTGGCCATGGTCGGACGCTTGCAGCGTCGTCGCCGCAGCCCGCTGGTCGAGTCCGCACAGCGGTTGGCGCAAAACACGTCGTTCGGCCGCGATATCGCAGCGGTGGTGCCATTGCCTGATGCCACCATCGCGGCTATCGCCTGCCCGGTGCTGGCGCTGTACGGTGCCCAATCCGATCTCGTGCCCGACGGTCGACGCCTCGCCCGGGTGCTGCCCAATTGCACGTTGCAGATGATCGAAGGATGCGCGCATGGCATCCTGTTCCACGCCACGGTGGAGGTACGCGACGCCATGCTGGCCTGGCTTTCCGCCACCTGGCCGCGCGCGGCGCGCGAATGACCAGGTCACCGATGCGGCGCTATCTCTTCGTCGTCCCGCCCTTTCCCTCGCACGTCAATCCCACCGTGGTCATTGCACGTGAACTCGCGCAACGCGGACACACGGTAGGCTGGGTCGCGTACGAGCCGATGCGCCGGTTCCTGCCGGAGGGCGCGTGGCTGCATGCGCTTGCGCTGCCGGTGGCGACGGAGGAGCTGGCGGCCATCCAGCGCAAGGCCGGCGAGCCGTGGCTGGCGGGCATGAAGGTGCTGTTCGAAGACGTGCTGGTGCCCCTCGCCCGCGACATGCTGCCGGGTGTCGAGGCCGCCATCGCGGCCTTTGGTCCCGACGTGCTCATCGTCGACCAGCAGGCGCTGGCGGGCGCGCTGGCCGCGCGACGCGCCGGTCTGCGCTGGGTGACATCGGCCTCCACCGCATCGTTGCACGGTGACAGCCTCGCCGGGTTCCCCGCAGTGCAAGACTGGATGAACGGACTCCATGTCCAGTTGCAGCGCGACGTCGGCCTCGTGCCCATTGCCACGCCGGATTGTTCGAGTCTGCTGGTGCTGCTGTATACGTCGCGCCTCCTGGTCGGCAGCGAAGTAACCTTTCCCGCGCACTATCGTTTTGTCGGCCCGCTGCTGGGCGCGCGCCCGTCGCTGGCCCAATTTCCGTGGCACGAACTGCGCGAAGGGCGGCGCGTGTTCGTGAGCCTGGGCACGCTGTGGGCCAACCGCGGCGAGCGCTTTTTTCGCACGGTTGTGGCGGCGCTGGCGGATGCACCGCTGCAGGTGATCGTCCACGCACCGGCCGGATTCATCCCGGCGCCTCCCGCCAATTTCATCGTGCGCACGTGGGTGCCGCTGCCGGAACTCTATCCGCATCTCGATGGAGTGGTCAGCCATGCGGGAACCACGGTAAACGAGGCGATGCTCTTCGGCTTGCCCTGCGTGGTCGCGCCAATCGCGCACGAGCAGGCCATCTTTGCGCAGCAGGTGGTTGCCGTCGGCGCCGCGCTGCGCGTGCGGTTCAATCGCGTGAGCGCCGTGGAACTGCAGCTCGCCGTGCAGGCCATACTTAACGATGGTTCGTACAAGGCAGCGGCGCTGCAGGTGCAGACGTCGTTCCAGCAGGCCGGTGGTGCCGCCGCCGCGGCCGCCGCGATCGAGGCCATCGCGTGAGCGAACCACGCCGCTTCCTGTTCGTCGCGCCGCCGTTGGTGGCGCATGTCAACCCGATGGCCTCGATTGCGCATGAACTTGCGCTACGCGGCCACGAGGTCGGCTGGGTGCTGCATCCCGGCATGCGCCGGCTGTTGCGCGGCGACGCGTCGGTTCGTGAAATTGCCGAGGACGATCGCTACACCACCATCATGGCCGCCGTGGCGGCGCTTCCGGGCCTCGCGTTGCCCGAGGCCTTTGCGTCCTACTATCGCGACGTCGTCATCCCGCTCGCGACAACGATGCGCGCCGACGTCGATGCCGCCATCACCGCGTTTGCGCCCGATGCGATGGTCGTCGACCAGCATGCGCTGGCGGGAGCGTTCGCCGCGCGGCGCATGCGGCTGCCGTGGGTCACCTCCGCACCCAGCGCCCAACTGCTGATCCGCACACTGGAGAGTTTTGCGCCGGCGCGGCAATGGCTGGCCACACAAATGGCACAGGCACAGGTCGACGCCGGACTCGTGCCCATCGCGTGGCCGGACGTCTCGCCGCACCTCGTGCTGTTGTACACATCGCCGCTGCTTGCCGGCGCCGACTTCGTCGCACCGTCGCAATATCGGCTGGTCGGACCCTGCCTGGTGCATCGCGACGTTGCCGTCGATTTTCCGTGGGACCAGCTGCGCGACGTGCCGCGGGTCATGCTGTCGCTGGGAACCATCGTCGGCGACCACGGGCGCCGCTTCACGCAGACCGTGCTGGAGGCGCTGCAGGATGCGCCGGTGCAGGTGATTGTGGCGGCACCGGCGGGCATGCCGGCTGCCGTCCCGGCCAACTTCATCGTGCGCCCGTGGCTGCCGCAGACGATGCTGCTGCCGCTGATCGACGCGGTGATCACGCACGGCGGCAGTACCGTCAACGAGGCCCTGGCCTTCGGCCTGCCGTTGGTCGTGGCGCCGGTGACATCCGACAACTTCGTCATGGCCCAGAAAGTGATCGAAGCCGGCGCGGGATTGCGCGTCAAGTTTCGCCGGATCCGGTCCGCCGAGTTGCGACAGGCCGTGCTGGAGGTGCTGCACAATCCCGCGTATGCCCAGGCGGCGGGCGCAATCCAGGCGTCGATTGCCGTCGCGGGTGGCACGCTGGCCGCCGCCGACCACATCGAAGCGCTGGGAGCGCAAACAACGGATCAGCGCAGCGGATAGCCCCACGCGTCGAAGCACTGGCGCCACTCCACCGCCAGTCGCTGGGCCAGTGGCGCCGGAAGTTCCTCGAACGTGTTCTTGCTGTAGTCGTGCAACGAGTCGATGTAGCGGCGCAGTGCGGGTTCGGCGTGGGCAAAGTCCGGCAGGTCGAGTGCGTCGTAGGTGGCGCGCAATTGTCCGAGTGGATCGGCTTCGAGATCCTCGTACCGCAGTTCGTGCAGGCGCCCGGGCGGAATCAGCGCGCGCTCCTCGAAGTAGGCACCGTACACGTCCTTGTACTGTGTAATCAGGTGTTGGTCGAGGTCGATGCCCGGCGCGTCATGCAACGCCCAGATCCGACCCAGCTTCAACGCAGTGGCGCGCATCGATTGAAACACCACGAACGGATCGCGTCGGATATGCACGAACTTCGCATCGGGAAACATCTCGAGCAGGACCCGGATGCGCGCCGTATGCGCCGGCGACTTCAGCACCAGCGGGCGCTGGTGCAGGAAGCTCACCTTGCGCACGAACCACAGCAGCGCTGCTTTCCACTCGGCCAGCTCACCGGGCGAAAGCCCGCGCAGCGTCACGAAGCGCTCGTAGTAATCGGCGTGGCGGGGAAACGTGAGATTCAGCATCATCGTTCGCCCGGTGAGGCTCACCAGCGCAAATTCGTCCTCCTGCGGCTCGCCCACGCCCAGCGCCATGTTGTCCTGCGGCCGCTGCGGCGGGAGGATGGACGCCAGCATGCCGGCGCCAAACCGCTCGGTGGCAAGAAACGTTTGCGCGTACATCGTCTGGTACAGGTTTGGATAGCCAAAACGGTCGTCCCGCGCCAGCAGGTTGTGCAAGTGCGTCGTGCCGCTACGCCAAATGCCCAGCACGAACAGCGGCGGGGCGATCGGCGTGTTCGCGACCGCCTCGCGGAAATAGTGATCCTCGACGCGCCTGCCGATCGAATTGCCCAAGCTTGCGAGCGTGATCGACAGCATGCGCGGCAGGTGACCCACGTCCACATCGAAGCGGTTGTCGCGCAGCACCCGCATCCACGTCCGGAACGGAATGCCGCTCAGCAGGCCCGGATTGATCGAATGCAGGACCGCGCCGCGCCAGGACCGGCGCTCTGGTTGACTTTCGCTCACGCAGACGCTTCCCGCGCGCGAAACCGGCGCCGACCTTCAAGCAGCGCGCCGATGACGGTGTAGCGCGTCAGCAGCTGGTACCTTGCAAGCATGATTTCCGATCCGAAAGACAAAATCAGCGACATATTGTCACCCCTTGGTCGCGCCGGTTCAGCTGCTCGATCGCCGCCGCCGCGCCCCGCGCGCCGCCTGCCTCCAGCAGCGACGCCTGGACGCGCCGCGCGGCAGCGGCATAGCCGGGATTATCGAGCACCTCGAACACCGCCCGCCGCAATTCCATTGCCGTGACGCGATTGAACCGCACCCGCACGGCCGCCCCGGCCTCGGCCACCAGCTGGGCGTAGATGGATTGCTCGTGCGCAAACGGGGCCACGATCGCAGGTATGCCGTGCGCCAATGCTTCGTTCACGATCGTTCCCGCGTGGCACAACACGGCGTTGAATCGTGGGAAGAGCTCGGTGAGCGGCACCCAGCGCTGGACGATGAAATTGTCAGGGATCGACGGCAGCAGCCCGGGTTGCGCGCTGACGACCACCTGCAGCGGCGTGTCGGCCAACGCTTCCACCACCACGCCGAAGAAGCGCCGGCCCTGCTCCGCGAACAGTGTGCCGAGTGTGACCAACAGCACCGGGCCATCGTGCAAGCGGTGCCATGGAAAGGCCGCGCTTTCAGGACGCCCGACCAGCGCGGGGCCCACGAAGCGATAATGCGCAGGAAAGTCGCGGTTCTCGCCCGCGAGCAGGCGCGACGAATAGAGAATGACGAGATCGGGCGAACAATCCGGCGCCGCGATCGGCGTGAGGCCCGCATCGCGCTGCAGCTGGTCGAAGAGCGCCGCCATCCACTCCTTGACGCGCGGATAGTCGACGAGGCTGTCACGCAGCAACGCCGCGGAAGGCGCGGACGTGACCCAGCGGATTTGCCGGCGGCGCGCGGCCAAGGCGCCGGCGAGCGCTTGCTGATCGACGATGAGCATGTCCGGCCGGAAGTGTTCGACGGCCGCTTCGACGGCGGGAAGCATGTCGTGCGCCAGCGGGACGATCACCTGCTCGAACAGCGCCTTCATCCCGGCGAGCCACGGCGCGCCGGTCTGGCGCCTGAGGTTTTCGGCGACGGATTCCTCGATGGTGGAGGCGACGGGATAGAAAACCGCGCCGTCGGACAGCAGCGACTGCATCTGCGGGTACGTGACCCAGGCCACCGCATGCCCGGACTGCGCCAATTCCTGCCCGATCGACACGCTGGGGTTCACATGGGCGGCAAACGGTGGCACCACGAACAGGAAACGGCTCATGGGCAATGACCGCCGGTCGGCTGCGGGTCAAAGGCGAGGGGCCAGGCAAGTGCGATTTGTGGCATGAGCAGGCGGCGACTTACAATGACAATGTCCTGACGACCGCGGGCAGGGGCTTCCTGCCTCCGCGGTGCTTCATGCCCGATTCTGCCGGAGTTCGCACGTGACCATTGCATTTCATCGTTTCTGCCGCGGGTTCGTAGCGCTGTTGCTTCTTGCCGCGGGTAGTGCGGCCTTTGGCGCGTCGCCCTACTACATCACGGTCCAGGGTCAGCCAAGCTCGATCACATGCACGAACACGGCCACTACCTCGACGTTCGCGTTTGGGTTTGGCGCCCAGCTGGCATGGAATTTTGCATTCGCGCCCACGGATGTCGCGGTGACGTTCAAGGCCAATGGCAGTGTCGTCAGTTCCGGCAACAACTCCATCAGCACGACTAGCGGAACGCAAATCCTGGCGGGGTCGGGCTTCCCCACCTTTCCGTTGGTTGCCTTTCCCTACCCCGTGGAATTCCTGGCCATTCCGGCAACCCCGGGCACCGACGGGATGAAGCTTTCGTTCACCTGCGCCGCTAACGGTACGGGCACCCTCTACTCGGTCGTCAACGTGCCCGCGCCATCCCCCAACCTGCAGGCCACGCCGTCCTCGGTGACGCTGCCGCCCACCGACTACGGCATGACCAGCGCGCCGACCGTGGTGACGATCAGCAACACCGGTGCCGATGCCGGCGGCGTCACCTTCAACAACAGCAATCCCGCCGAATTCATCGTCAGCGGCAATACCTGCCCCGCCACGATCGCGCAGAGCACGTCGTGTACGTTCAATGTTGCCTTCAGGCCAAACTACACCGGTCCGCGCAGCGGCAATCTCGTGCTCGCGCGCATCGGCGGCCCCGGCCTCACGATTCCGTTCAATGGCACCGGCACCGGCACCGTCCCGCCGGGCAACCTGACGTTGCCCGCCAGCAGCACCTTTGCCGACCTGGCTGTTGGCAGCACCAGTGCGCCCAACAACATCACGGTGACCAATACCGGTGTCGCACCGGTGAATGTCTCGAGCGTGGCCAGCAGCAATCCGGCCGAGTTCCCCGTCACGTCCACCTGCGCCCAGGTGGCGGGCAGTGGCACGTGCACGATCGCGGTGACGTTCAAGCCCGCTGTGGCCGGCGCGCGCACCGGCACGATCACGGTGACAAGCGACGGCGTGGGCAGCCCGCAGACGATCGCGGTCAGTGGCAACGGCATCGCCGTCAGCACGCCCGGCCAGCTGAGCTTCAACGCCGCGGTCACGTTTGCTCCGCAGACGCTCGGCTCCACCAGCGTTCCGATCAACGTCACCGTGACCAACACGGGCGGCACTGCAGTCAGCGTATCCAGCATCGCCAGCAGCGCGCCGGCCGAATTCGGCGTGACGGCGTCCGGTTGCACGACGGTCAACGCCGGCGCCACCTGCGCGCTCAGCCTGACGTTTACACCCGCGGCCGCCGGCGCGCGCAACGCGGTGATCACGCTGGCGAGCAATGGCACCGGCAGTCCGCAGACCATCGCCGTAAGCGGCACCGGCTCCTCGGTGGCAACTCCCGGCCAGTTGTCGCTGCCCGGCTCGATCAGCTTCGGCACGCAGACGATCGGCACGTCGAGCGGCGCCAGCAACATCAGTGTGACCAACATCGGCGGCACCGCGGTCAATGTATCCGGCGTGAGCAACAACAATGGCCCGGAATTTCCGTTGACGACCAACTGCGCCACCGTCGCCGCGGGCAGCAGCTGCACGATCAGCGTGTCGTTCGCACCGCTGACCGCGGGCACGCGCAGCGCCACGATCACCGTCAGCAGCGACGGCGTGGGCAGCCCGCAGCTGGTGAGCGCGAACGGCACCGGCGCCGTGGCCCCGCCGCCGCCCACCACCGTGACGCTGATCGAGTACCACCATGCGGAATGGGATCACTACTTCATCACCGGCATTCCCGATGAGATCACCAAGCTCGACAACGGCACCTTCGTCGGCTGGGCGCGCACGGGACTTTCGTTCAAGTCCTATCCGCTGAACACCGCGGACAGCAATACCGTGTGCCGCTTCTTCAGCACATCGTTCGCGCCGCGCAGCTCGCACTTCTACACGCCGTTTGCCACCGAATGCACGATCGTGAAGGCCAGTCCTGACTGGCAGTTCGAGGGCGACGTGTTCAGCATCCCGATCCCGACGATCGACGGTTCGTGCCGGGCGGGCACCGTGCCGGTCTACCGCCTGTACAACAACGGGCAAGGTGCGGCACCCAATCATCGCTACACGATCGACTTCGCGGTGCGCGCGCAAATGATCGCGCGCGGCTGGATCCCGGAAGGTTACGGTGACATCGGCGTGATCATGTGCGCGCCCGTCTGACGACATCATGGAACTCGTCGTCAACGGCACCCGGACCACGCTCGACCCGCCGCCCGCCACGCTGACGGACCTGGTGCGCGCGCTCAATCTCGAAGGCAAGCGCATCGCGATCGAGTGCAACGGCGAGATCGTGCCCAAGAGCCGGTATGCGCAAACGCCGGTGCGCGCCGGCGACCGGTTGGAGGTTGTCGCGGCAGTGGGCGGCGGTTGACCGCGCGCCCGCGAGCCGGGCGTAAAATGGTGGGATGAACGCTACCGTCCCGTCCGCTGCCTTGAGCGCCCCGTCGGCCGATCCACTCGTGATCGGCGGCAAATCCTATGCGTCGCGCCTGCTGGTGGGCACCGGCAAGTACCGCGACTTTGCGCAGACGCGCGAAGCCGTCGTGGCGTCGGGCGCGCAGATCGTCACCGTCGCCATCCGCCGCACCAACCTCGGCCAGGATGCCAACGCGCCGTCGCTGCTCGACGCGCTGCCGCCGTCGGAATTCACCTACCTGCCCAACAGCGCCGGCTGCTACACCGCCGCCGACGCGGTGCGCACGTTGAAGCTAGCGCGCGAGTTGCTCGATGGCCACGCATTGACCAAGCTCGAAGTGCTGGGCGATCCGCACACGCTCTATCCCAATGTCCGCGAAACGCTGCGCGCCGCGGAAATCCTCGTCGCCGATGGTTTCCAGGTGATGGTCTACACGTCGGACGACCCGATCATCGCGCGCGAACTCGAAGCCATCGGCTGTGTGGCGGTGATGCCGCTCGCCTCGCTGATCGGCTCGGGCATGGGCATCCTCAATCCGTGGAACCTGAAGCTCATTCAGGAGCAGGCGAAGATTCCGGTGCTGGTGGATGCCGGGGTGGGCACGGCCTCCGATGCCGCCATCGCGATGGAGTTGGGCTGTGCCGGCGTGCTGATGAACACCGCGATTGCGCTGGCGCAGGATCCGGTGCGGATGGCGCATGCGATGAAGCTCGCCGTGCAGGCAGGACGCGAGGCCTTCCTCGCGGGGCGCATGCCGCGCAAGCTGTACGCGGCCAGTCCCAGCTCGCCTACCACCGGCCTGATCGGCTGATCGCCATGCGCTTGCATGGGCGCTCCCGCGCGGTCGCGGCGTTGTTCTCCGGCATCGCGTGGGCAACGACGTACGCCGCTCCGCCCACGCAGGAGCGCGTGATCGAGCTGTGCGCGCACGTGGAAAGTCCCGGCCACTGCGGCCGGCGCATCGAGGCCGAGCAGTTGAAGGCGCTGCCCAACCTTGCAACGCGCGAGGGCGACACGCTCAAGGTATCGCTGTTCCCCGCCGGCACCCGCACCTTCGTCGATGAAATTCTCGGCGCCAACGCGCGCGCCTATGCGGTGTGGGATTACTGGAGCAACGTCAACGCCGTCGTGCTGTTCATCACCGACGGCGAGCGGCTCTCCTACGGCGTGCTGCAGCGGGCGAATGGCCAGCTGGCGATGTTGCCCGCCGAGCCGTTCCTGGCGCCCGATCGGCAACGCCTCGTCGTGGCGGATTTCTGTGCGAAGGATTGCACCAACGAGCTCTCGGTATGGCGGGTCACGCGCGAAGGCATTCGCAAGGAGGCCGGGTTCGCGCCGACGAATCCCTGGTCGGATGTCTCCGTGAGCTGGACGGACGGCGAGTCGCTGGCGCTGCGCTACACGATGCCCGGCGAGAACACGCCGCGCACGATCAGCCTGCCGCTCGCGTCGTCCGACTGGAAGCGCGTCAGCGCTGCCAACTGATGGCCAACGATCTCAACATGCCCCAGCCGCTCGCATTGCGGCCGGTGCGCAGCTTCGTGCTGCGCCAGGGCCGGATGTCGCCCGCGCAGACGCGTGCCTTCGAGCAATTGCTGCCGCGCTTCGGCGTGCCGTTCCAGTCGTCGCCGCTCAATTTTGCCGACGTCTTCAATCGTGTCGCGCCCACGGTCCTCGAAATCGGATTCGGCATGGGCGAGACCACGGCAGCGATCGCAAAGACGCATCCGCAGCATGATTTTCTCGGCATCGAAGTGCACGCGCCGGGCGTGGGCGCCTTGTTGAAACGTATCGACGAAGCCGGGCTGCGCAACGTGCGCGTGGTGCGTCACGATGCGGTCGAGGTGGTGGCGCAGATGATCCCGCCCGCGTCGCTGGCCGGCATTCATGTCTATTTTCCCGATCCGTGGCCGAAGAAGCGGCACCACAAGCGACGGCTGCTGCAGCCCTCGTTCGTGGCCGCGCTTGCCGCAAGACTGGCGCCGGGCGGCTATCTGCACGCCGCCACCGACTGGGAGGATTATGCGCACGAGATTCTGACCACTTTCGCCGCCGAACCGCTGCTGACCAATACGGTGGAGGCTTTTGCGCCGCGCCCCGCGTGGCGTCCGCAGACCAAGTTCGAGACGCGTGGAATGAAGCTCGGCCACGGCGTGTGGGATGTCGTGTTCAGGAAGGTCTAGTCGGCGCATGTAGGCGAGGCTTCAGCCTCGCGGGGGCGTAAGTAGGGTCAGACTCCACTTAATCGCGCATGCGTCGGCGCGATTAAGTG
>JANMCS010000099.1:0-3961 GCA_031361405.1 Betaproteobacteria bacterium | reverse complement strand
GCGTTCGACACCTTCGGTGTCGTGCCGCCCGGCATCGGCATCGTGCACCAGGTCAATCTCGAATACCTGGCCCGCGGCGTGCACAAGGCGGGTGACATGTATTACCCGGATTCGCTGGTGGGCACCGACAGCCATACGACGATGATCAACGGCATCGGCGTGGTGGGCTGGGGGGTGGGTGGCATCGAAGCTGAAGCGGGCATGCTCGGGCAGCCCGTGTACATCCTCACGCCGGACGTGGTCGGTGTCGAGTTGAAGGGCAAGCTGCCGGAAGGCACCACCGCCACCGACCTCGTGCTCACGATCACCGAAATGCTTCGCCGCGAAAAGGTGGTGGGCAAGTTCGTCGAATTTTTCGGCGAAGGGACCGCGTCGCTCGCCGTGCCCGACCGCGCCACCATTGCCAACATGGCGCCCGAATACGGCGCCACGATGGGCTTCTTCCCGGTCGACGATGCCACGGTCGACTACCTCACCGCCACCGGCCGCACAGCCGATGAAGTCGATGCGTTCGTGTCGTACTTCAAGGCGCAGGACATGTACGGGGTGCCCAAGGCTGGCGCGATCGATTACACCAAGACGCTGCAGCTCGACCTCGCCACGATCACGCCCTCGCTCGCCGGGCCCAAGCGGCCGCAGGACAGGATCGAATTGCCGCAGATGAAGTCGAAGTTCACCGAACTCTTCAGCGCGGCGATTGCCGACAACGGCTTTGCCAAGCCCGCGGCGGAAATGCACCGGCGCGTGGTCACAGCCATCGTGGCCGACGGCGTCGGCGCCATCGGCGAGGATCTCGCGCCGGTGGCCGGCAATGCGCCGCGCAACGTCGCGGAATTGGTCGCCAACCGGCCCACGCCCGACCGCGTGGAGGTGCCGCACGGCAAGCACGTGGCCATCGGCAGCGGCGACATCCTGATCGCGGCGATCACCTCCTGCACCAACACGTCCAACCCGGGCGTGCTGCTGGCCGCCGGCCTGCTCGCGAAAAAGGCCGTCGAGCGCGGCCTCACCGTCAAGAAGCACATCAAGACGTCGCTGGCTCCCGGCTCGCGCGTGGTCACCGATTACCTGACCAAGGCGGGTCTCCTGCCCTACCTCGAGCAGCTCGGCTTCTACCTCGCCGCGTACGGTTGCACCACGTGCATCGGCAATGCCGGCGACCTGGCGCCGGAGATCAACGAGGCCATCGTCGAGAACGACCTCATCTGCGCCGCGGTGCTTTCGGGCAACCGCAATTTCGAAGCGCGGATCCATCCCAATCTCAAGGCCAACTTCCTGGCCTCGCCGCCGCTGGTCGTGGCCTATGCCATCGCCGGCACCGTGCTGCGCGACCTCGCCACCGAACCGCTGGGATTGGGCAACGATGGCACGCCGGTATTCCTGAAGGATGTCTGGCCCACGTCGCACGAGATCGCCGCGGTGATGCAGCACGCGCGCAATCCCGACACCTATCGCAGCCTGTACGGCGACCTCGGCAACGCCACACCGCTGTGGGGCAAGATCGCCGGTGCCGCGGGGCAGGTCTACCACTGGCCGGCGTCCACGTACATCGCAAAGCCGCCGTTCTTCGACGGGTTCACGATGAAGCCCAAGGCCACCACCGACATCCGGGGCGCCAAGGCGCTGGGCATCTTCGGCGACTCGGTCACCACCGACCACATCTCGCCCGCCGGGGCGATCAAGGAGAAATCCCCGGCCGGTGCCTGGCTTATCGCCAACGGCGTACCGAAGGAAGACTTCAACAGCTACGGCTCGCGCCGCGGCAATCACGAGGTGATGATGCGCGGCACCTTCGCCAACGTGCGCATCAAGAACCTGATGCTCCCGCTGTCCGCCGACGGCAGGCGCGAGGAAGGCGGCGTGACGCTGTTTCAACCCACGGGCGGCAAGATGTTCATCTACGACGCGGCCATGCGCTACGTCGCGGACGGCACGCCCACCATCGTGTTCGGTGGCGAGGAATATGGCACCGGCAGTTCGCGCGACTGGGCCGCCAAGGGCACGCAGCTTCTCGGGGTGCGCGCGGTGATCGCCAAGAGCTTCGAGCGCATCCACCGGTCGAATCTGGTCGGCATGGGCGTGCTGCCACTGCAGTTCAAGGGTACCGACACCGTCGAAAAGCTGGGCATTACCGGCGACGAGACCTTCGACATCGTCGTCCCGCCGGGCATCCGCCCGCAGCAGGACCTGACGCTGGTGATCACCCGCAAGGACGGCACGACGCAGCATGTGATACTCACCTGCCGCATCGACACGCCGATCGAGGTCGACTATTACAACGGCGGGGGCATCCTGCCGTTCGTGTTGCGGGAGCTGGTGGCCGCGTAGCCGATCATTGCGCCGCGCGCGCCCGCAACGCCGCGCCGCGCCGCATGCGGTCGCCGCCGCGTGCCCGTGACCCGGACGCCCGCGGGATCTCATGACCCCTCCCCACGCGCACCCGCATCCCCTCGCCCGCGCGCTGCCGTTGTTCCTGCTCGCGGGGTTCCTCCTCACCGCGCTCGACACCACGGCGAAGTACCTCGTTCGAGACCATTCGCTGTTCCTGATCGTGTGGGCGCGCTACGCGGGCGCCATGCTGCTGGTGACGCCGTTCGTGCGCCACCGCGCGGGGCCGCGGTTCTGGCATACGCGCAACCTTGGCATGCAGCTCCTGCGGTCGGCGTTTCTGCTGGTCGCCACCGGCTGCTTTTTCGGCGGCCTCAAATACCTGCCGCTGGCCGAAGCCTCGGCCATCACGTTCCTGGCGCCCGTATTCATCGTCCTGCTGTCGCAGCCGCTCCTGGGCGAACGGCCGACGCGCGCGCGGTGGGCGGCCGCGATCACGGGCTTCGTCGGCATCCTCGTGCTGCTGCGTCCGGGCTCGGCCATCCTGCATCCTGCGGTACTGCTGCTGATGGGCACGGCGGTCTGCAATGCGATGTACCAGTTACTCACGCGCAAGCTTCCGGGCGACGGGCTCTACACGACGCTTTTCTACAGCGCGCTGGTCGGGGCGGTGGGACTGACGCTGGCCTTGCCCTGGGGCTTCGACGGCGCGCCGCTCGACGCGCGCGCCGTGGGCTTGCTGCTGCTGCTGGGCCTGCTGGCCGGCGCGGCGCACTGGCTGCTGATCGCCGCGTTCATGCAGGCGCCGGCGTCACTGCTCACGCCGTTCACCTACCTGCAGATGCTGTGGGCCACGCTGCTCGGCTACCTTGCATTTGGACAGCTGCCCGACGGCTGGTCGATCGTGGGCATGTCGATCATCCTGGGCAGCGGCGTTTTGCTCGCCGTGCTCGAACGACGCCGCGCGCGGCTGGGCCGCAATTTTCCGTGATCGCGTGGCCGTCCTCAGCAGTGCGTACCGCCGTACGACGCCAGCCGGCACAACCGTCCCGCGGGTCGCCGCCGGGGCCAGGGGCCCGCCTGGTCAGGCCAATGTATGTCGCGTTCCTGCCATGGCCCGCGCGGGCAAAGAGGCGCCGGACGCAGGCGCAGGTCGCCAATGCGTCCGAAATCGACTAAAATTGTTGGTTGACGGGGGCGAGACGAATCCCCGCCACTACCCCCCCACCTGCTTTCGGAGAATCACAATGAACAAGAAATTGATCACCGCCCTGATGGCGGTCGCACTGGCCTTCACGATGTCCGCCTGCGGCGACAAGGCGAAGGAAGCCGCTGAAGCTTCCAAGAAGCAGGCTGATATTGCTGCTGCCGCTGCCGCCGAATCGGCCAAGAAGGCCGCCGAAGCCACCGCCGCCGCCGCCAAGGACGCCGCCACCAAGACCACGGAAGCCGTCAAGGACGCGGCCACCGCCACGACGGAGGCTGCCACCAAGGCCGCCGACGCGACCAAGGACGCCGCTGCCAAGGCGGTCGACGCTGCCAAGGACGCTGCCAAGAAGTAAGCGTTCCACGCCCGACAGAAGGCCGGCGCCCGCAGGGGTGGCCGGCCTATTGTTTGGGTGCGATTGGGGTG
>JANMCS010000033.1:0-3000 GCA_031361405.1 Betaproteobacteria bacterium | reverse complement strand
CGCGTCCGCTTCCTTCCGCACGACCGGCGCGCACAACACGATGTCGCCTGCCTGCGGTTTCGCATCATCGTACACGAAGGTCAGCACGTTGGTCGCATAGTCCTTGCCGCGAAATTCGGCGTTGAGCGCCCGGCCTTCGATTGCGTCGACGAAGCGCACCGTTACCTCCGCATCGGCGAGCAGTGCAGCGCGTACCCAGCGGCGAATCTGCGCGCGCGTGGGCAGGTCATCCGCGTTGCTCGCGAATTGCACCGACAGGGAGAGGACAGGCGGCTTGACCACCGCGGGCTTGCGCGTCACGCGGCGGGCGCTCGGTCCCGCGCGCCATTCAGCGCAGTGGCAGCGGCAGCGATGTCGAGATGGAACATGTTGACCTGCGGCGGCGACGGCAGCACGGTAACGCCCGGCATGGCCACCAGGCCGGCGGCCGGCGTGGGATGTTGGCGCGCGGGGATCATCGTGGCGCACGATCAGCGGGCGGATTCTTTGCCGCGTCGCGATCGTAGGCGTCGATGATTTTCTGCACCAGCGGGTGCCGGACCACGTCGGCGCTGGTGAAATGGCGAAAGGCGATGCCGCGCACGCCGGCCAGCACCCGCGCCGCTTCGATGAGCCCGCTCTTTTGCCCACGGGCGAGATCGATCTGCGTGACGTCGCCCGTGATCACGGCCTTGGCGCCAAAGCCGATACGCGTCAAGGCCATCTTCATCTGCTCGGGCGTGGTGTTCTGCGCCTCATCGAGGATGACGAAGGCGTGGTTGAGCGTGCGTCCGCGCATGTAGGCCAGCGGCGCCAGTTCGATCGTGGTGCGCTCGAGCAGGCGCGCCACCTTTTCGAAGCCCATCAGGTCGTACAGTGCGTCGTAGAGCGGGCGCAGGTAGGGGTCGACTTTGGAGGCCAGGTCGCCCGGCAGGAAACCCAGCCGCTCGCCCGCCTCGACGGCCGGGCGCACCAGCACGATGCGCTTGACCGCGTCGCGCTCCAGGGCGTCGACGGCACAGGCCACGGCGAGATAAGTCTTGCCGGTACCGGCAGGACCGATGCCGAACGTGATGTCGTGGGCGAGGATGTCCTTCAGGTATTCGACCTGGTTGGGGGTGCGCCCATGCAGGTCGGCGCGACGCGTGCGCAGGAGCGGCCCGGTGTCCGCCTCGGTGCCGATCGAGACCGGCGCGGCAGGTTGGGTGGCGATTTCCACCAGTCCCAATTGGATGGCCTCGACCGACAACGGCTTTTCGGCGGCCGCATAGAAGCGCTCCAGCGCCGCGCCCGCGCGGGCCGCACGCGCCGGATCGCCGGTGATGGTGAAGACGCCACCGCGATGCGAGATCGTGACGTCGAGCGCGGCCTCGATCTGGCGCAGGTTCGAGTCCATCGCACCGGCCAGGTTGGCCAGCGCGCGGTTATCGAGCGGGGCCAGCGTGACGGTATGGCGTGGGCGGCGCTGCGGCACTAGAGAGCCTGGCGAAGCAACGGCGCACGCAACGCGTCGTCGAGCGTGGCCAGTGTTTCGGCCAGGTGCGCCCGCGTTTCCGGCGAGCCTTTGGCAGCACGCTTGCGGGTGGCGATTTCGTCGCGCAGGCGCTTGGCGTCGGCGCGCAGCAGCGCGCGTGCATCGGCGGGCATCGCGGTCGCGGGGCGCAGGATCACGAGGGCCACGCGGGCGGCATACTCGCGCTGCAGGTTGCGGCGGATCAGCGGAATGTCCTGCCCGGCGGCGATTTCGCTGAAGATCGCATCGTGCAGGGTCTTGTAGAGCTCGACCAGCCGCAGTGCCTCGCCGCGATCCGCCAATTTGAGTTCATTGTTGAGCAGTCGCTGCGCGATATCGGGTCCGAGCAACGGTCCCAGCACCGCGCGATGGACGTTCAGCACCAGCTGGTCGATCGCGATATCGACCGGCGGCGTGGTCCGCGCAATTTCCTGCGCGTCGTCGATGTCGAAATCGGTGAGCGACAGACGACGCAGGTAGGCCGGCGGGAAGCGGAAGCTGTCGGCCGCGAAGATCGTGCCGGCCAGCAGCTGCAGTGCCGCGCGTTGCTTGTCGGCGGGAATCGGTTCGAGCGGCGTGCGACCGCTGCCGGCGCGATCCTGCAGCACTGACAGGCCCCCGACATATTTGGTGGCAAACAGCGCGCTCTGCTGCACTTCAAACAGGCCGCGTGAGAAATTGCGGCGCAGGATGGCATAGGACTCGTCGCCTTCGAGCTTGCGGTTCTCGGACAACTGCCACAACTCGCGCGCGAGCTTCAGCTGGCGCGTGGCGTATGCCAGCGGATCGGCGCCGAGATCGAAGGTGTTCACGCGCGGATCGAGCCCGCTGTAGTAGACGTAACTGTCGGCGGTGAACGCGAGCAGCGGCTCGCCGGAACGCGACGCAATGCGCGCGAGCGCCGCGGGCTCGTCCGCCGGTGCCAACTCGCGGTAGCCGTACTCGATGGCCCAGTAGTCGTAGGGCCCGAGCGTGGACATGTGGTATTCGCCCTGCTTCTCGCCCGGCAGCGCCATGTTGACCGCGTTGTACTCCATCACCGAGCCCGCAATGCCGTTCTGGCGGGTGAATTCGCGGTCGGCCAGTTGCGCCTCCGTGTAGACCGTGGACGCGCTGAAATTATGCGTCAGGCCGAGCGTATGCCCGACTTCGTGCATCGTCGTGGACTTGAGGCGTCCGAGCACGAAGGCCTCGGATTCGGCGCTGTCCAGCATCATCGTGCCGCGCGCGTCGAGTAGGGACATCGCGAAGTCCTCGTGCTCGGCTGCTTCAGACGCATAGGTGCAATAGGGGGCATCCTTGCGGAACTCGAGCGAGGGCCGCAGCGGCACGGATTCGGCGCCGTAGGTCTTGACCGAACGGATGGCGGACGCGTCGATGCCGATGTCGGCGTCGAGGATCTCGCCGGTGCGCGGATCGACCAATGACGGACCGATGGCCAGGAACGAGCTGCGCGCCGACGTCATCCAGCGAATGGACGCGTGGCGGATGTCCGACGTGTTGAAGTC
>JANMCS010000020.1:0-4489 GCA_031361405.1 Betaproteobacteria bacterium | reverse complement strand
AGCCTCGCGGGCACACCGGGGCATCGAGCCTGCGAGGCTGAAGCCTCGCCTACAGCCTCGCCTACAGCCTCGCCTACGGTCGTTTGGATAGGACTGCGCGTAACATTTCACCCGCCATGTCCACCCGCCTGATCGCGCATCTCGACATGGACGCCTTCTATGCGTCCGTGGAGCTCCTCAAGTATCCGGAATTGCGCGGGCAGCCAGTCGTGATCGGCGGCGGTCGCCGGCACCAGCCGGAGGTGAGCGTCGATCCCGTCACGGGCGCGGTCACGCGCAAGTTCGCCACACTGCGTGGCTACGTCGGACGTGGTGTCGCCACCACCTGCACGTACGAGGCGCGCGCGCTCGGGCTGCATTCGGCGCAGGGCCTGATGAAGGCAGCCGCGCTGGCGCCGCACGCCATCTTGCTGCCTGCCGATTTCGACGCGTACCGCCGGCATTCGCGGTTGTTCAAGGCCGCAGTGGCGGAGATCGCGCCGCATATCGAGGACCGCGGCATCGACGAGATCTATATCGACCTCACGCAAGTGGCGCTGCCGGGAACGCGCTTGCCGCAGGTGGACGCCGACGATTTCGCGACCGGCGATGGCGACGGTGCGCCTCCGGCGTTGACCACGGAAGCGGAGTCCGAAGTGGATGCGTGGTGGCGCGCGCGCGACATCGCCAGGGCGCTGAAAGATGCGGTGCGCGAGGCCACGGGACTGTCGTGCTCGATTGCCGTCGCACCCAACAAGCTGCTGGCCAAGATCGCCTCCGAACTGGACAAGCCCGACGGGCTGACACTGCTGCGACCCGGCGATCTCGAGACGCGGATCTGGCCGCTGCCGGCCAAGCGCGTCAACGGCATCGGGCCCAAGGCGGCGGCGAAGCTCGAGGTGCTGGGCATCCGCAACATCGGGCAGGTCGCACAGGCCGAACTCACTTGGCTGGTCGAGCACTTCGGCGTCAACTACGGCGCGTGGCTGCACCGCGCCGCGCACGGCCGCGACGAGCGCGAGGTGGTGACGGAGAGCGAGCCGCGCTCGATCAGCCGCGAGACAACCTTCGAGCGCGATCTCTCCGCCACGCGGGACCGCGCCGAGTTGTCCGCGATCTTCACCGACCTGTGCGTGCGGCTGGCGGGTGATCTCGAGCGCAAGGGCTACGCGGGTCGCACCATCGGCATCAAGCTGCGCTTCGACAACTTCACGACAGTCACGCGCGACCAGACGGTCGCGATTCCGACGCAGGATGCGGCCGCCATCCGGCGCGCCGCGGGGTCGTGCCTGAAGCGCGTCCCGCTGGCGCGGCGTATCCGGCTGCTGGGCGTGCGGATGGGAACGCTGACCCCCGTGACCATGCCGCGCGATACCGGTTAAGATTGCCCGGCATACCCTTCATCGAGCGACCCCATGCCCACCGCCTCTCCCTCCACCCGCTTCGGCAGCGGCAAGTCCGTGCGCCGCGTCGAGGACGACAGCCTCCTCACCGGCCGCGATCTTTTCACCGACAATTTCTCGTTGCCAGGCCAGGCGTGTCTCATGTTTCTGCGCTCGCCACATGCGCATGCGCGGATCACCGCGCTGGACGTGGCCGCGGCGCGGGCGATGCCCGGCGTCGTGGCGATCGTGACGGGCGCCGAACTCGTGCACGCCGGCGTCAAGCCGTTGCCTGTGTCGCCGGATTTCAAGCGCGCCGACGGCTCGAAAACGGCGGCACCGCCGCAGCACGTGCTGGCCGTGGATACCGTGCGCTTCGTCGGAGAATGCGTGGCCGCGATCGTAGCGGAGACGCGCGACCAGGCGCGTGACGCCGCAGAAGCCATCGACGTGCGTTACGAGGCATTGCCCGCGGTCGTGGATATTGCCGACGCCGTGGCCCCGGGCGCCGCGCTGGTGTGGCCCGCGGCCACCGGCAACATCGCGTGCGAGGCGCGCCATGGTGACGCGTCTGCGACGGCAGCGGCGTTTGCGCGCGCGGCGCATGTGGTCACGCTGGACCTCATCAACCAGCGGCTGGTGCCTGCCCCGATCGAGCCGCGATGCACGCTGGCGGAATACGACACCGCCACCGAACGCTTCACGTTGCGGGTGAGCTGCCAGACCCCCACGGGTCTGCGCGACGAATTGTGCAACGAGGTGCTCGGCATTCCGCCGGAGCGCATGCGCGTGGTGGTCGGCGACGTCGGCGGCGGCTTCGGGATGAAGACCACGCTGTATGCCGAGGACGCGCTGGCCGCGTATTGCGCGCGCATGCTCAAGCGACCGGTGAAGTGGACGGCCGAGCGGATGGAGGAATTCGTCAGCGCCACGCATGGCCGCGACCTCGCCAGCGCAGCGGCGCTGGCGCTTGATGCCGAGGGCTGCGTCCTGGCGCTGCGCGTACATTCGCATGCCAATCTCGGCGCGTATGCGACGCCCGCGGGCGTGGTCATCCAGCTGCTGATCGGGCCGTGGGTTTCCACGAGCCTCTACGACATCGGCACGATCGACGTGCGCATCGCCGGTGTCCTCACCATCACGACGCCCACCGGTCCCTATCGCGGCGCGGGCCGGCCCGAGGCAATCTACACGATCGAACGCTTGATGGACGCCGCCGCGCGGCAGACCGGCATCGATCCCGTCGAATTGCGCCGCCGCAACATGATCACGCCGGCGCAGTTGCCGTACAAGAATGCGATGGCCAAGACCTACGACACGGGCAATTTTGCCGCGCTGATGGACAAGGGCGTGCGCCACGCTGACTGGAATGGCTTTGCCGCGCGCGCCGAGCAATCGAAACAGTGCGGCAGGTTGCGCGGCCGCGGCATGGCCACGTTCATCGAATGGACCGGCGCCGACGTGTTCACGGAAAACGTCACCGTGACGGTCATGGCCGATGAGCAGGGCGAAGGGTTGATCGAAATTTTCTCGGCCACGCAGGCGATGGGCCAGGGCCTCGCCACCACGTTTGCGCAACTCGCGGTCGACGTGTTCGGCGTGTCCATCGAGCGCGTCCGCATCGTGCTGGGCGATACCGATCGTGGCACGGGCTTCGGCAGCGCGGGATCGCGTTCGCTGTTTGTCGGCGGCTCGGCGGTGCACGTGGCGTCCGAGCGCACGGTGAAGAAGGCGCAGGAACTGGCGGCCGAGGAACTCGAGGCCGCGGTGACGGATCTCGAATACCGCGACGGCGTGTTCCGCATCGCGGGCACCGACCGGTCGGTCGGGTTGTTCGACCTGGCGCGCAAGCAGCCGGGCGCGCGCATCGTGCTGCAATCGACGAGCTCGGTGCAGGACGCGACCTGGCCCAACGGGTGCCACGTCTGCGAGGTCGAAATCGATCCCGACAGCGGCGCCGTCGACGTCGACCGCTATTGGTCGGTCAACGACGTGGGCCGCGTGGTCAATCCGCTGATCGTGATCGGGCAGCTCGAAGGCGGCGCCGCGCAGGGCATCGGCCAGGCGCTGTGCGAGCAGGTGGTGTTCGACCGCGAGTCGGGCCAGCCGCTGACGGGCACGTTCCTCGACTACGCCTTGCCGCGCGCGGACATGATCCGGCACTTCGACATGACAATGGACGAGTCCACGCCGTCGACCAACAATCATCTTGGGGTGAAAGGCGTGGGCGAGCTTGGCACCATCGGTGCCACGCCCGCCGTGGTCAACGCAGTGCTGGACGCGCTGGCGCGGGCCGGCGTCGGCAGATCGCTCGAGAAGCTGCAGATGCCTTTGACGGCCGAGAAAGTGTGGCGGGTGTTGCAGGTGAGCGGCTAACGTAGACCCATCGGGATCCGGGTTCACCTGTAGGCGAGGCTTCAGCCTCGCTGTGGTATGGTGCGCGCATTGACCCGCGAGGCTGACGCCTCGCCTACCGATTCGCGGATTCGCGAATTCGCGGATTCGCGGATTGTCGTTGAGTCAGCGCCGCCCGATCTTGCGCCAGTAGAACAGCATCGCCGCGCCGCCCACCAGCCCGCCCAGGTGCGCGAAGTGCGCCACGCCGGACTGCGTGCCGGTCACGCCGAGGAAGAGTTCCAGCGCCGCGTAGATCAGCACGAACACGCGCGCCGGAATCGGCACCGGCAGGAACAGCAGCATCAGCTTGTTGTGCGGAAAGTAGACGGCATAGGCCAGCAGCAACCCGAACACGCCGCCCGACGCGCCCACGGTCGGATAGAAGCCGCCGGACAGCCGCGCGAAGACCAACTGCACGAGGGCCGCGGCAATCACGCAGGCGAAGTAGTAGCTCACGTACCGGCGTGGTCCCACCACGAGTTCCAGCGCGCTGCCGAACAGGTAGACGCCGTACATGTTGAAGCCCAGGTGAAACAGGTCGGCATGCATGAACCCATAGGTCACCACCTGCCACGGCTGAAAGCCGGCTTGCCCGCCACTCGCCTGCGCGGTGCCCAACGGCCACAGCGCGAAGAGCGCGGCCATTGACGGCGGCACCACCTGCTGCAGGAAATAGACGGCAATATTGGCGACGATCAGGGCGGTGGTGACTTGGGGCATGGCGGCGGGCG
>JANMCS010000017.1:0-5107 GCA_031361405.1 Betaproteobacteria bacterium | reverse complement strand
GCCGGTCGCAAGGCACACCCCCACTGACCAGAACACCGGCGTCATGCCCACCGTCGCGCCCAGCGCACCGAAGGTCAGCGGCACGGCCACCGCCATCGACTGCACCAGCGACATGCGCACGCCCGCCGCCTCACCCATCCGTCCCGGCGGCGCGTGGCTATGCAACAACGACATCACCATCGGTTGGCTCATGCCGAGGCCGAGGCCCAGCGCAAACGACAGCGCCATCAGCGTCGGCGCGGAGGACGAGAGCGGGAACAGCAGGTACACGACGCCCGCAGTGACCAACGCGATCGTCAACACCTGGTGCTCGGAGTAATGCTTCACGATCCAACGCATCGAGAAGCGCACGATGAACGTGGCGGCGGCGAAGGCGGCGAGGATCATGCCGATCTGCGACGCCGACAGCCCGAGGCTCGCGCCGTAGATCGGAATCACGATCATGTGCAGGTCCCAGCCCATCGCCAGCAGCACGTTGACGAAGAACACGCGCCGCAACTTGCGATGCGTCAGCAGCGTCAGCGCGCCGCCCACCGGCTTGGCCGGTCGCGCCGGGTGCGGGCCGGGCAGAGCGAGTTTGCCCATGCCGAGGAGTACCGCAGGCACCACCGGCACCAGCGCCAGCACGGTGAACGCCAACCCATAGCTGCCGTGGTCGATCGTGAACCCGCTGATCAGCGGGCCCAGAAATCCGGATATCGAATAGCCGAGCGCCAGCAAACTGAAATTGTGTGCGCGCCCCGACGGTCCGCCCATCTCGCCGGTCGCATTCTGGGTCGCCACCTGGAACAGCATGAACGCCACGCCCACGATCGTGGCGCTGGCAAACAGTGCGGGCAAGCCCGGTACCAGTGCCGGCAGGATCGCGCCGACGGCCAACGCCAGCGAGCCCACGAGCATCGGCCGCCGTACACCGATGCGATCGGACAGTCGCCCCGCCGCCACGGCGGTGAACATGGGCACGAACGCGTACAACGCCAGTAACACGCCGACGACCGCGGATGAAGTCCCGAGGTGCAGCGCATACAGCGAGACCGTGACGCGGTTGCCGGCCATCGCCGTGTGATTGGCGATACCCAGCGCGATCAGCGCAATGAGATGCGGATTGGCGCCCCGCAGCCAGGTCACCGCGGCGAGCCCTCGCGCCGTCCCGGTAAACGCTTGCCGTCGCGCTGCGCGCTCATGGCGCGAGCCGGCCGATGGTCCACGCTGCGCCATCGCGGCAAAATGCAATCCGGTCGTGCAGGCGTGACCTTCGTCCTTGCCAGAATTCGAAGGCATCCGGTGTCAGCCGGTAGCCGCCCCAATGCGGCGGGCGCGCGACGGCGTCACCGGGAAAGCGCGCATCGGCGGCGGCAAAGCGCGCCTCCAGCGCGGCGCGATCGGGCAGCGTTTCGCTCTGCGGCGAGGCCCAGGCACCGATGCGGGAAAGTCGGGGCCGGCTGGCGAAGTAGGTATCCGCTATCGCGGTGTCCACCTTTGTGATCGCGCCTTCGATGCGAATCTGCCGCTCCAGCTCCGGCCAGAAAAAAAGCAATGCTGCGGCCGGTCGCGCGGCCAGTTCGCGGCCCTTGCGGCTCGCGTAGTTGGTGAAGAACGTGAACCCGCTGGCGTCCGCATCCTTGAGCAGCACGATGCGCGCCGCGGGCCGCCCGTCAGCATCGACCGTGGCCAGCGTCATTGCATTGGGTTCGGGCACCCTGGCCGCCACGGCGGCATCGAACCACAGCCGAAACTGGACGAACGGGTCGCGGTCCACATCGCGCTCGTCGAGCGCGGCCCGCTTGTAGTCGGTGCGCAGGTCGGCGAGGGAGACGTTGTTGTCGTTCATGCGCGGTGGCGGTGGCCCTATCGTGACTCGGTGACTCGGTGCTTCGATGCGGCCCCAGCCCTGCATTCTACTCTGTCGCGGCGCATCACCCGGGCGCGGTCGCCCGGCGCGATTCAGTACACCCGCGTCACGGGGTAACCCTTGGCGCGAATCTGGGCCAGCAGGCTCCTGGAACCTGCCAGGTGCAGCGCCCCCACCGGTTCGTCCGGCAGTTCGAGCCCGAATACCGTCATGCGCCGTGCGCGCGCCTCGACGATCAGCAATTCGTCGAGACCAGGCGCGGGCACGGTCGTGCCGCCCCGGTCCAGCATCAGCCAGAGGACCCACGGCTTCAGGCGATCGAGCGCGGCTGCCGGCGGTGCGTTGGGACCGAGAGCTGCGCGCAGCCGTGCAATTTCATCCGCATCGAAGTATTCGGCGAGCCGGTGACCGTCTTCGAGCTGCGCGGCGGCGGCAAAGAAGGCGGGCATGTCGTCGCGCGACAGCACCCACTCGGGCGCCAAGCGCCGCGACGACGCCAGCGCCGCCATCACCGGCGGCGGGATGGTCGTGACCCGCGGGTCGTTCAGGTGGATGGTGCCGAACACCCACGACGTAGGCTTGCCCGGCGCATCGATCCGAAACAGGAGACCGCGCGCGAACGGTGCGGTTGCGGCGTCGCGCGCCACCGCGTCGAACGTCGCCACCGCGAGCATTGCCGCCAATCCCCACGCGCCGGCGGCACGGAGCAGCCGCGTCAACCTACTGGGCAAACTTCTTCTCGTAGCCCGCGGCAAGCCGCGAAGGCAGTCCCTCGGCGCGCACCCTTTCCAGCGCTTCCCCCAGCGCCTTCAGCGTGGCGGGCGAAGTCTGCGGACTGCAGGCGAGGTAGAGCGGAATGTCGCGAACGACAAAGACGAGCTTGATATCGCTCACCTTGGCAGCCTTGGCCACATCGCGCGCGCCGAAGAAACCCGTCACCCACAGGTCGATCCGATTCGGGTCCTCCGCGGGCAGGAAGAGCCGCGGCGGATTGGCACGATCCTCCAGCGCCTGGCGGATGTTGGTCACGCCGTTTTCCTTCAGGTATTCCACCTTGGCATCGTTGATCACGCCGCCGATGCGGTAGGGCTTCAGGTCGACCAGCAGCCGGACGCTCCCGCTGAAATCGCCACGGCCGTAGACACCCCACAGGTTGCTGGCGAAGGGTCCCACCCACGCAAAGAGCTTCTCGCGATTCTCGAGCCGCGCCGTCGCGAAGAGGCAGGTGTCCTTTTCCGATTGGGTGCGCATGTAGCCGCGCGTCCACGGCAGCACTTCGATCGTGTAGGGCACATTCGCGCGCTTCATCGTTTCCTGCACCAACTCGGTAACGAGTCCGGTCAGCTTGCCGCTCTCGGTATAGTTGAACGGAGGATTCTCCTCGGTTAGCAGCATCAGCGCGTGCGCGGGGAACGCAAGCAGGGCGAACAGCAGGAACCTGCTACGACGAACGATGGAGGGAGGGGATCGCATGGTCGGGGCAGATGCAGCCAAAGTGGGAATTGTCGCGCGGCGCTTCGCTTCCTGCCAACGAGCAGTTTTCGAGCATGCGCCGAGTTTGGCTTGCGCGCCACACACGGGCAACAACTAAGCCTGCGCCAACCTCCATGAAACTCGACGGCAGCCACACCCTGATCATTGCCCGTCGGCTTGCCCCACCCTCGGAAGGGCCAACCCGCATCGATGCCAACAGCGTATTGCAAAGCGCGCTGGTGGTCGCGATCATCGCGATCTCCGGCAAATTCAACGACTTCCCGCGCAGGAGGGGCGTGCCGCTGCCGGCATTCGTCACTGCGCTGTTCATGGGCATCGTGCTCTCGAACGCCGTGCCGCCGCGGGCACCGCGGCTGCCCCGGCCGGCCGGCACGCCGTCGCTGGCGCTGATGGCCGAGACCGGATAGGGCCTGTTCCTGGCCATGCCGTTGATGTCGTTCAACCTGACCACGCTGGCGGACGCGGCGATGACGCTGCTCGGGGTGCCGCTCGTCGGGGCATTTTTCGTCGACATCGCCAACGCGTTCGTGCTGCAGGGCTTCCTTCATTGGCGGGGCGGACGCCAGCGGCAGCCTCAAATGGCGTACGCGCCACGCAACACCCGTTGCACCCCCTCGCGTTTTCCCTCTGCGATGCCCTTCCCTTGCTGGGAAAATGCGGTATAGTCGGCGCCGATGGAGTGGTAACCCGAGACAGGAGGGCCTGCTTCAGAACGATCGGCATTGTCCGCTCGCACCAATCGACAGGAAGGAGACTTATGGCTACTGCCAAAAAAGCTGCGAAGAAGCCCGCCGCCAAGAAGCCCGCCGCGAAGAAGCCTGCGGCGAAAAAGCCGGCCGCCAAGAAACCCGCTGCCAAAAAAGCCGCACCCGCCAAGAAAGCTGCACCGGCGAAAAAGAAACCGGCCGCGAAGAAACCCGCTGCCAAGCGCAAACCCAACGCCGCGTTCATGAAGCCGATGACGCCGTCGGCTGTGCTCGCTGCCGTCGTTGGCAACTCGCCGATGCCGCGCACCGAAGTCACCAAGAAGATCTGGGACTACATCAAGAAGAACAAGCTGCAGGATCCGGTCAATCGCCGCAACATCAATGCCGACGACAAGCTCAAGGCCGTGTTCGGTGGCAAAGGCAAGGTCTCGATGTTCGAAATGACCAAGCTGGTGTCCAATCACCTGAAGTAGGCAGTCTTCTCCACGCCGGGTTCGCCCTGCGTGGATCGAACAACGGCCGGCCCCGCCCTCAAGCGCGTGTCGGCCGTTTTGTTTTCAGGGGGGCGCACCGCGCTTCGGCCAGTCATCCTCATCTTCGAGGATGCGTATCACGCGCGTGCGCTTGCCACCCGCGTATTGTTCCATTTGCACCAGGATCGGAAACCGCGCGGCCAGCGCGGCGCGCGCCGCATTCTCGTCGTCGAAAGTGACGAGCTTGCCGTCGGCGGCGAAGACATCGCTCCAGATGCCCTTGTCGTCCTGCGTCTCGATCTTGAACTTCATGCGCGACCCCGTCGTCAGCGCGCCAACTGCAGCGCTGCGATCCGCACTTCGATCGGCGGATGCGTGGAAAAGAGCGCCATGAAGCCAGCCTTGTCGGTGATGCCGAAGGCCTTGATCGCTTCCGGCAACGGCCCGGGCTCGACGCCGCCCAGCCGGCGCAGCGCGTTGACCATCGGCGTGGACGAACCAAGGTACCGGGCCGAACCCGCATCGGCCCGGAACTCGCGGTGGCGCGAGAACCACGCGACGATGATCTGCGCGAGCACGCC
>JANMCS010000010.1:0-3026 GCA_031361405.1 Betaproteobacteria bacterium | reverse complement strand
CTCCAATGCGCCCGCCCCAGCCGGCGCGCCCCGCACCGTTTCCGATGCGTGGCGAAAGGCTCGTCGGATGACGCTGGTTGCAGGCTTGGGCGCTGGTTGGGCGCTGCTGTGCGCTCGTTGCTGCGCTCAACGTCTGCGCTGTAGGCGAGGCTTCAGCCTCGCAGGCGCGGCACGAGGCTGAAGCCTCGTCTACACGGTTTACGGGGCAGCAAGGTCCGCACCCGAAAGGCATCTCCACGGCCGTGGCGAGCGGCGGGCCGCGCGGGGCGGGCGCATTGGAGCCGCGTGGGCGGGCGCGAGTGGCAAAAAGCAGTGATCGGCTTCATCGACTCGCCGGCTTTTTGCCGGCTCGCGCCCGACCACACGGTTTGCGGCGACTAAGCCCACCCCACGCGGCCCGCCGCTCGCCGCGGTCACGCTGAATAAACAATGTCACGACGCGAGGCTGAAGCCTCGCCTACGGCGTCGCGATTGTGTGCCCGCCGTGCCACCCCTTCGGAATTGAAGCCAGCAGACGCTGTGTGTACGGCTCGCGCGGATTGCGGTAGATCTCATCCGAGTTGGCGATCTCGACGATCTCCCCCTCGTTCATCACCATCACCTGGTCCGAGATGTACTTGACCACGGCGAGGTCGTGTGAAATGAAGATGAAGGAGAGTCCGAATTCCGTCTGCAGGTCCTGCAGCAGGTTCAGCACCTGCGCCTGCACCGACACGTCCAGTGCCGACACCGATTCGTCGCAGATCAGGATCTCGGGCTTCAACGTCAGTGACCGCGCGATCGCGATGCGCTGCCGCTGCCCGCCCGAGAATTCGTGCGGATATTTGTAGAACGACACTTCGGGCAAGCCGACCTTGTCGAGCAGTTCGAACGCCATGTCCGTGCGGTCCTGTGCCGAACTGCCGATGCCGTGGATCTCCATCGGTTCGGTCAGGATCTGCCCGACGATGAAGCGCGGATTGAGCGACGCGTAGGGATTCTGGAAAATGATCTGGATGCGCCGTTTGTACGGGATGAACTCCCTCGTCGACATCCCCAGAATGTCGCGGCCCTCGAACAGCGCCTCGCCGGTGGTGGCCTGGTGCAGCCGCATCAGCGTCAATCCCACCGTGGTCTTGCCCGAGCCCGATTCGCCGACCAGGCCGAGCGTCTTGCCGCGGGGCAGGTCGAATGACACGTCTTTCACCGCCTTGAATTCACGCTTGCCGAAGAGACCTTCGCGCGCGTAGAAGCTCTTGCCGAGATTGTGCACCTGCAGCACCGGCACGTCGCCCTCGACCACGCCGCGCGTGCGCTCGGGGATTGCAAGATGCGCGTCGCCGGAAAGGAAATCCTCGATGACCGGAAGCCGTGCCGGACGCCGGTCGAGCTGCGGCCGGCATTGCAGCAGCGCGCGGGTGTAGGGATCCTGCGGCGCTTCGAATACCTGCTTCGCCAGTCCGTGCTCGCGGATTTCGCCGCTGCGCATCACGATCACATGATCGGCAATCTCGCCGACCACCGCCAGGTCGTGCGTGATGAACAGCACCGACATCCTGTGCTTCTTCTGCAGCTGCGCGATCAGGTCCAGGATCTGCTTCTGGATCGTGACGTCGAGCGCGGTGGTCGGTTCATCCGCGATCAGCAACTTGGGTTCGCAGGCGATCGCCATCGCGATCATCACGCGCTGCTGCTGGCCGCCCGACAACAGCGACGGAAACATGTTGATGCGCCGCGCAGGTTCTGGAATGCCCACTTCCGCCAGCAGTTCGATGGCGCGGGCCCGCGCCCGGGCGCCACTCATGCCCATGTGCAGCCGCAGTACTTCCTCGATCTGGAAGCCGACGGTGAACACCGGGTTGAGCGACGTCATCGGCTCCTGGAAGATCATCGAGATGTCGGCGCCGCGCACGCTCTGCAATTCGCGTCCGGACAGGCGCGCGAGATTGCGCCCGCCGTAGATGATCTCGCTGCCTGCCGCGATGACGGAATTTTCCGGCGGCAAGAGGCCCAGGATGGCCAGCGACGTCACCGACTTGCCCGAGCCCGACTCGCCGACGAGCGCCACCGTCGCGTTATGAGGTATGTCGAACGAGATGCCCTTTACCGCCTCGAACGACGAATGCTTGTCGAGGCGAAAGGTCACGCGCAGGTTGCGCACGGACAGCAACGGATCGTTGGTGGTGATCGGCGTGGTCATCGCTTCAGCTCCCCGTCCCGCGCAACTTGGGATCGAGCGCATCGCGCAGCGCATCCGTGAAGAGCGAGAACGCCGTGACCAGCACCGCCATCGTTCCGCCCGCCGCTGCAAGCTGCCACCACTTGCCGAGGATCAGTTCGTTTTGCGCTTCGTTCAGCATCGAGCCCCATGACACGACATCCACCGGCACGCCGAAGCCCAGGAACGACAGGATCACCTCGGACTTGATGAACGCGACCACCAGGATCGACATCTGCACCAGCACCACGTGCGAAACGTTGGGAAAGATGTGGCGGAACATCCGGCGAATGTTCGATGCGCCGATCGCGTCGGCGGCCTGCACGTATTCGCGGCCCTTGTGCTTCAGGGACTCCGCGCGGATCAGCCGGAAGGCACCGGTCCAGCCGGTGAGGCCCAGGATCAGCACGATGGTCAGCGTGCCCTTCTGCTGCAGCACAGCGGCCACTGCGAGAATCAGCAACAGGTAAGGAATGGAACTGAACACGTTGTAGAACCAGTTAAGGGCGTCGTCGACCCAGCCGCCGTAATAGCCGGCCAGCGCGCCCAGGAAGGTGCCGATCAGCGTGGCCACCAGCGCCGCCGCGAGCCCGACGAAGATCGAGGTCTCGGAGCCCTTGATGGTCTTGGCGATCACGTCGCGGCCCCACTTGTCCGCGCCGAAGGGCAGCGTCGCGCGGCGGGTGTCGGCGGCAGCCGCCGTGGCGCCCTTGCCGGCCTGGATTTCCTTCATCACATCGGCCAGCGGGTCCACCGACTTGCCTTCGGCGGCAGGCGGATTCTTCTGCGCCTCGATCTCCTTCATCACGTCGGCGAGCGGATCGACGAC
>JANMCS010000582.1:0-3243 GCA_031361405.1 Betaproteobacteria bacterium | reverse complement strand
GGCAGGTCTATGATCACCGGCCCGTCGGCGCCAACGAGGATGTTGAATTCGGAGAGGTCGCCATGTATCACCCCGGCGCACAGCATCCGCACCACTTCGCGGATCAGGCTCCCGTGATGCACGCGTGCCACCTCCGGCGTGAAGTCGAGATCGTTGAGGCGCGGCGCCGCTTCGCCATGGTCATCGACGACCAATTCAAACAGCAGAACTCCTTCGTGAAAATTGAAAGGCCGCGGCACGCGCACACCGGCCGCCGCGAGGCGGTACAGCGCATCGACTTCAGCACTTTGCCAGGCGGCCTCCTGGGACTTGCGTCCGAAGCGCGTACCCTTGGCCATCGCGCGGGCCTGCCGCGAGTTCTTGGTCTTGCGATTCTCGGTGTAGTCCACCGCCTGGCGAAACGCGCGCTTGTTCGCCTCCTTGTAGACCTTGGCGCAGCGCGTTTCGTCGCCGCAACGGACGACGAACACCATCGCCTCCTTGCCGCTCATCAGTTGGCGCACGACGCCATCGATCAGGCCGTCTTCGAGCAGCGGCTCGAGTCGCTTGGGAATTTTCATGGTCGCGGCGCTGCGCGGTCCGCGACGGAGGCGGCGGGGAGTACCGTGACCGCCACCATGCTGCATGTCCGCCCGGGCGCCGCGGGCGGAAATTGATGGTGGCTCAATACATCCGCTCGAGCGTGCCGGAGTAGAGCACGGGTCCCTGCGGCGCGCCGGTGGGGGAGCCGCCCACAGCTTCGAGACTGATGGCCAATGCCGGCACGTTGGCGAATGCAACATCCGGCAGGTTGGGCAACGTAACCCTGGACACGGCCCCGCGTGCGAGCACGCCCAACGAACGCGGCGCCTGGCCCGTGGGCAACATCCACAATTCCAGCGCCTTGTCGGCCGGCACTACCGCGGCGTCGATGGTCTTGACGGTCAATACCCGGTCGGCGCGCGCCATCGTGGCGAGCAGCGCCGGTTTGGCGTCCGGCCCAGCCAGCACCGCGACGATGGATTGCTCGGGCACGACGGGCGCGGGCGTGAGCAATGTCAGGCCGAGCGCAAACGTCGCAATGAAGCTGGCCAATGCGAGACCGCGCCAAAGCGCGACCCGGTTCCACCACGAGTCGGGGACAGCGGCGCGCAGGGGTTCGAGACCCAGCCGCAGCGCGATCACCTTCCACAGGCGCGGGGATGGCGTGATGGGCGGCGCGCCTTCGGCCAGCGGCGAGAGCCGCTGCTCCCACCCGCGAATGGCCGCGGCCACCACGGTATCCGTCTGCGCCATCCGCGCGAGCCGCGTCCGGGCGCGCGTCGGCAGCGTGCCCAGCGCATATTGCGCGGCCAGCAGTTCGAGGCGTTGCGGACGGTCGGGGCGGGAGAGGTTCATTCGGTGCGGGCGTAGCCGGCGCGATCGAGGCAGGTCTTCAGTTTCTCGAGGCCGCGGCGTACCCAGGACTTGACGGTGCCCAGGGGTTCGCGGAGTTGGTCGGCCAGTTCGGAGTGCGACATGCCGTGATAGAAGGCGAGTGCAATCGCCTGCTTGGGACCGGCGTCGAGCTTGTCGACGCAATCGCGGACCGAGCGCGCCTCGGCGCCGGCCAGCAGCATGGCGGCGGGCGAGGGTGCATCGGAGGGCGGATCGTAGGCAGGGGCATCGTCGTCGTCGGAGGTAAGGGTGACCGTATCCAGCTCCCGCCGGCGGAGCTGATCGAGGCAGCGATTGCGAACAATCGTGGTCAGCCAGGTCAGCGGCTGGCTTTTGGCGGCTTCATAGGAGCCGGCGTGATGCCAGACGTTGACGTAGGCCTCCTGCAGGATCTCTTCGGCCGCAGACGGGTCTCTCAAGATACGCAGCGCGACGCCATATAGATGCGACGATGTTTTTTCATAGAACTCGCCGAAGGCTACCTGGTCGCCCAGCGCGACGCGGGACAGGAGCGCCGCCAGGCGGATGCTCTTCTCGGTTGGGGCGGCGACGGCCATCGACGGGTCAGCCGCGGGCGCGGCCCTTTTGCCACAGGACGTCGGGCGTCCCGGCGGCAAGGTTGACAGCGCGCGCCAGCACGAACAGCAGGTCGGATAAACGATTGACGTAGACCCGTGCGTTGGCGGTGACGGCGCCGTCGGCGGCCGCGTCGATCAGCGTGCGCTCGGCCCGCCGGCAGACGGTGCGGGCGACGTGCGCCAGCGCGGCGCCGCGCGTGCCGCCCGGCAGGATGAATTCCTTCAGTGGCGGCAATGTCTCGTTGAGGCGCTCGACTTCACGCTCGAGGCGGTCGATGTGCGCAGGCATGACCATCGTGGCGCCTGGGATCGACAACTCACCACCCAAATCGAAGAGATCGTGCTGGACGGTGAGCAGGCACTCGGCAATGGCGGGGGGCAACGGCTCGGTGAGCAGCAACCCGATGGCCGAATTGAGTTCGTCGATCGTGCCGATGGCCTCGATGCGCGGCGACGTCTTGGCCACGCGTGATCCGTCCCCCAGGCCCGTGGTGCCGGCATCGCCGGTGCGTGTAACGATTTTGGAGAGGCGATGACCCATGGTGGCAACTTGAAGGCGAGGTGCGCCGAGGGTAGCGAAATCGGCGCGCAGGGGCAAGCGGCGAATTGCGTATTTGCTACGATGACCACCATAAGTAGAAAGTTCCGGAGGAAATTGCCATGAATGCCTTTGTCGAGGATCTCGACCGCAATCACGCCAACTACGCGCCGTTGACGCCGCTGTCGTTGCTGGCGCGCACGGCCAGCATCTGGCCGGAGCGCAGGGCAATCATTTATGGCAATCGGCACGCCACGTGGCGTGATGTGGACCTGCGGTCGCGGCGGTTGGCCAGTGCGCTGGCGCGGCGCGGCGTCAAGCGCGGCGACACGGTGGCGGCGATGCTCGCCAACACGCCGGAAATGATCGAGGCCCACTTCGGCATCCCCATGCTGGGCGCGGTGCTCAATACGCTCAACACGCGGCTTGATGCCGAGGCCCTCGCGTTCATGCTGGAACACGGCGAGGCCCGGGTCCTGCTGACCGACACCGAATTTTCGCCACTGATCAAGGCTGCGCTGGCGCTGGTCAAGCGCCGGCTGCTGGTGATCGACATCGTCGATCTGGCCGGCCCCGGGGGTGAACTGCTGGGCGACACCAACTACGAAGCACTGCTGGCCAGTGGCGATCCCGCCTACGACTGGCAACCGCCGGCCGACGAGTGGGAAGCGATTTCGCTGAACTACACATCGGGCACCACCGGCAACCCCA
>JANMCS010000556.1:0-19343 GCA_031361405.1 Betaproteobacteria bacterium | reverse complement strand
TGCAGAAGCTGCTGTCCACGATCGCACGAGCGTTGAAGAGCGCGGCAGCGCAGGAGCCGCGCCGCGTGTCACTGGCCGCGCTCGGCGGCGGTGCCGCCATCCGGGAGGCCGAGCGCGCGCTCGACCTCCTGCTGGCGGGCCGGCGGCCGATGCTGATCCTGGGCGAACCGGGCACCGGCCACGATCTTGCCGCGCGCGCGCTGCAAACGCCCGACGCGCCGTGGATCGCTATCCCCAACGGTGCGCGGCTCACCGCCAATCCACTGGCCCTGCTGGAGGAGGCGCGTGAAGGCGTGCTCTACTGCAGCGAGATCGGGCAATACTCGAAGTCGGAACAGAAGGGCCTCGCGTTCCTGTTGCCCAAGCTCGACAAGCTCAACGTCACGCTGGTATGCACCAGCGTCGATCCGCTGGGCAACCTGGCGGCTGAGGGCAAGTTCGATCCGCAACTGCTGGCACTGCTCTCGGCCGGCTCGGTGGTTCTGCCGCCGCTGCGCAAGCGCCGCGACGACATTCCGCTGCTGATCGAACGCTTCTGGCGCGAGGGCACCGTCGACAACGCAACGCCGCCGCTCCTGTCGGCGTTGCCGCCCACGGCGCTGACGGCGCTATCCAACGCCTACTGGCCCGGCAATCTCGACCACCTCGCCGCATTTGTCCGCAACCTGATGATGGTAGGTGGCGAGATCACCACCGAGCATGTGAAGCGGGTGCTGGGCGAGGCCGCGTTGCCCAATCCGTCGGTGGCCCCGGAGATCACCTCGCGCTTCTTCGAGATGCCGCTGCGGGAAGCGCGCGAAGCCTTCGAGCGCATCTACTTCGAGCAGTTGCTGGGCAAGGAGCAGAGCAACATGAGCAAGGTCGCGGAAAAGGCGGGTCTTGAGCGCACGCATCTCTACCGCAAGCTGAAGCAGCTCAACATCCGCTTCTCGCGCCGCGTCGACGACAGCGCCGTCTCGTAAAACTTCCGCGCCCGCGCCGACACTCCCATGAGCACTGCCACTGATCCGAAACGCACCACCGCCCTGATGGTCGGGGCGATCGGTGTCGTCTACGGCGACATCGGTACCAGTCCGCTGTACATGCTGAAGACGGCGTTCAGCGGCGAGCATGCGCTGGCGCTGACCACCGGCAACGTGTTCGGCGTGCTGTCCGTCGCGTTCTGGGCGCTGGTGATCGTCGTGACGCTGAAGTACGTCACGCTGATCCTGCGCGCCGACAACAACGGCGAGGGCGGCATCCTCGCGCTGACGGCGCTCGTGTCGCGGGGCCTGGCCAAGCAGGAGCGTCGCCGCTGGTGGCTGGTGGGCTTCGGCATCTTTGGCGCGGCGATGTTCTACGGCGATGGCATGATCACTCCCGCGATCTCGGTGCTCTCCGCCGTGGAAGGGATCGAGATCATCGCGCCGGGGCTGCACCAGTTCATCGTGCCGATCACGCTGTGCATCATCGTCGGGCTGTTCCTCATCCAGCGCCGCGGCACGGCCAGTGTGGGCGCGTTCTTCGGCCCGGTGATGTGCATCTACTTCGTCGTGATCGCGGTGCTGGGCGGGATGCAGATCATCCAGCGCCCCGGCATCCTCGCGGCGATCAATCCCGTCTACGCATTTCATTTCTTCGCTGATGCGCCGATCGCTGCGTTCCTGTCGCTCGGGGCGGTCGTGCTCGCGGTCACCGGCACCGAAGCGCTGTATGCCGACATGGGGCACTTCGGCCGCTCGCCGATTCGCCGGGCGTGGCTCGCCTTCGTGATGCCGGCGCTCGTCGTCAATTATTTCGGCCAGGGCGCGCTGCTGCTTGCCGATCCGTCGGCGGTCAAGAATCCGTTCTACCTGCTGGCGCCGGAGTGGGCACTGATTCCACTGGTCATCCTCGCCACCTGCGCGACGGTGATCGCGTCGCAGGCGGTGATTTCCGGCGCGTTCTCGCTGACGCGCGCGGCGATCCAGATGGGCTACTGCCCGCGCCTGCAGATCCTGCACACGTCGGAGAAGCAGATCGGCCAGATCTACGTGCCATTCATCAACTGGACGCTGTTCATCGCCGTGTTCCTGCTCGTGATCACGTTCAAAAAATCCGACAACCTCGCCGCGGCCTACGGTATCGCAGTCACGCTGGCGATGCTGATCGACTCCATCCTGATCTTCACCGTGATGCGGCGGCTTTGGAAGTGGCCCACCTGGGTCGCCGTGCTGATCGCGGTGCCGCTTACGCTGATCGACCTGACTTTCCTCGCCTCCAATTCGCTCAAGATCCCCGACGGCGGCTGGTTCCCGCTGGTGGTCGGCGCGGTGGTTTTCACGCTGCTCACGACGTGGAAGCGGGGCCGGGTCGTGCTGATGGACCGGCTGTCCCTGGATGCGTTGCCCCTCGACCAGTTCATCGAAAGCATCGAGGTGGCGCCGCCGATCCGCGTGGACGGTACGGCGATCTTCATGACCTCCACGCCCGGCCGGGTGCCGCATGCGCTGCTGCACAACCTGAAGCACAACAAGGTGCTGCACCAGCGCGTCGTGTTCCTCACGGTGATGATGCGTGACACGCCCTTCGTGCCGGAAACCGAGCGCATCGAGGTGCGCACGCTGGGCTGCGACTTCTACCAGTTCGTGGCGTGGTACGGCTTCAAGGAAGACCCGGACGTGCCGGCGCTGCTCGAGGAATCCGGCCGCCGCGGCTTTGCGTTCGAGATGATGGAGACGTCGTTCTTCGTGTCGCGCGAGACGCTGATTCCCACCGATGCGCCGGGCATGGCGATCTGGCGCGAGCGCCTCTTCGCCTCCATGTCGAAGAACGCGGTCAAGGCGTCGGAGTTCTTCCAGATTCCCACCAACCGCGTCGTCGAGCTGGGAACCCAGATCGAGTTGTGATACGTGACCGCCGCACGTGCAACGGGCCGCATTGCGCGGCCCGTTGTTTTTGCCAGTGCATTGCAGCCGTGGTCAGGCGGCCACCATCTGCGCGCGGATCGACTTCATCGCCTTGCTTTCGATCTGGCGGATCCGCTCGGCGGAAACGCCATACTCGGTGGCCAGGTCCTGCAGCGTCGACGTCGAATCGTCCTCTTTCAGCCAGCGAGCCTCGATGATCCGGCGGCTGCGGTCGTCGAGCCGCGCCAGCGCGCTTTGCAGGCCGCGGGTGCGGTGCTGGGCCGTCTGCGCACGCTCGTAGATCTTGGCGGGCTCGTCCTCGGTGTCGGTGAGGTACGCAATCGGCGAGACGAAATTCTCCTCGTCGCCCGGCGTCGGATCGAGCGCCAGGTCGTGGCCGGAAAGCCGCGTTTCCATTTCGACCACGTCCTCGGGTTTGACGCCGAGGTCCTTGGCGATGGCATGGGCGTCGGCCACCGACAGCGCCGCCGTACTGGCCTTCATGCTGCGCAGATTGAAGAAGAGCTTGCGCTGGGCCTTGGTCGTGGCGACCTTCACCAGGCGCCAGTTGCGCAGGATGTATTCGTGCATCTCAGCGCGGATCCAGTGCAGCGCGAACGACACGAGGCGTACGCCGCGCTCGGGGTCGAAGCGCTTGACGGCCTTCATGAGCCCGACGTTGCCTTCCTGGATCAGGTCGGCCTGCGGCAGGCCATAGCCCACGTAATTGCGCGAGACGGCCACCACGAGCCGCAGATGCGACAGCACGAGCTCACGGGCGGCGGCGATATCGTCTGATGCCCGCAGGCGCCGGCCGAGCGCAGTTTCCTGCTCCTGCGTCAGCAGCGGGAAACGGTTCACGGCCTGGATGTAGTGATCGAGGCTTCCCAGTGAAGCAGGGGTGGGGAAGGCCAGCGCGGTGGTATTCGTCATGCCAGATCTCCTTGTAAGCCGTCAGGTAGGCGGTGGTATTGGGCTGCCGATCCGTCGCTACCCACGATTATTTTAGCAGTCGATGGCTTCGAGTGCTAACCGGAAGGGAAGTTCCCGACCAGATTGCTCGGGTTTGTCCAACCGGGGGTTCGGGGTATTGCCGGAAAGGGCTGCGTTTGCGAGGCTGAAGCCTCGCCTACATGGCCCAGCGGGGATCTCCCAAGACGCCGTAGGCGAGGCTTCAGCCTCGCTGGACACAGGAAACAACGTAACAGGCCCGCATTCGCCGGGGTACGTCATGCGACGAATTGCGACGGGCCACGACGAATGGCGACCAAGGGGGACCGCTGGCGGCCTGAGCGGGATGAATGGCGGCCGTGGCCGGGTTCAGGCCGGGGCGATGGTCTCCGGCAGCAGGGCTTCCACAAATTCCCGGGCCGTAAAGGGGCGCAGGTCGTCCACCCCTTCTCCCACCCCGATGAAGGTCAGGGGCACCGGATGCTGCTTGGCGATGGCGGCGACCACGCCGCCCTTGGCGCTGCCGTCCAGCTTGGTCACGATCAGGCCGGTCAGCCCGACTGCGGCGTCGAAGGCCTTCACCTGCGCCAGGGCGTTCTGGCCGGTGTTCGCGTCGACGACCAGCAGCACCGCATGCGGCGCGCCGGGATGCGCTTTCGCGATCACACGCTTGACCTTGCGCAGTTCTTCCATCAGGTTGGCCTGCGTCGGCAGGCGCCCGGCCGTGTCGGCCAGCACGACATCGATGCCGCGCGCGCGCGCCGCACTCACGGCGTCGAACATCACGGATGCGGCGTCCCCACCGGCCTGCTGGATCACCGCGACGCCGTTACGCTCACCCCAGACCGACAATTGCTCGCGTGCGGCAGCGCGGAACGTATCGCCGGCGGCGAGCAGGACGGACAGCTGTTGCTGCTGCAGCCACTTGGCCAGCTTGCCGATGGACGTGGTCTTGCCGGCGCCGTTGACGCCGGCCAGCATGATCACGAACGGGCGCTCCGTACCGATCACCAGCGGCTGCTCCAGCGGCGTGATCAGTTCGGTCATCGCGTCGGCTAGCACCGTGCGCGCGTCTGCCTCGTCGCCGGCGCGCTTCCACCGCTGCCGGAGGTCGGCCAGCAGATGGTCGGTGGCGTCCACGCCGACGTCGGCGGTCAGGAGCGCGGTTTCTAGCTCGTCCAGCGCTTCGTCGTCCAGCTTGCGGCGTGAAAACACGCCAGTCAGCGCGCCGGTCAGCTTGCCTCGCGACAGTCCCAGGCCCGCCTTCAGACGCTCGGTCCACGACGGTGCCGGAACGACGGGCGCCGCCTCAATCGCCGGAACGGGTGCGACGTCGGGCTTTTTTCGGAACAGATCGAACAACGGAAACCTCGAATTCACGCCCCGCGACTTGCGTGCCAGGCGCAAAAGCTCTAATTCTACCGGTTCACCCTCTGAACCCCTGCCATGCCCCCTCCTTCAGCTCAGCGCGTCCGGGTCATCGGCGGCCGCTTTCGCGGCCGCGTGATCCGCTTTCCGAAGGTCCCCGGCCTACGGCCCACCCCGGATCGCGTGCGCGAGACGTTGTTCAACTGGCTGGGGCAGGACCTGACGGACCTTACGACGCTCGATCTCTATGCGGGCAGCGGCGCGCTGTCGCTCGAGGCACTGTCGCGCGGCGCGGCCCGTGCCGTGGCGATCGACCGCGATCCGGCGCTCATCCACGCGATGACGGCCACCGCGCAGGAATTCGGCGCGGCGATCCTCGAAGGCCATGCGGCGCAGGCGCGCAGCTGGCTGCAGCGCGAACCCCGGCGCTTCGACATCATCTTTCTCGATCCGCCGTTCGCCACCGACGAGTGGAGCTGGCTGCTGCCGGCCTGCATCGCACGGCTTTCCGGCGGCGGCGCCATCTATGCGGAGGCGCCGCGCCTGCTCGTTCCGCCGCCCGAACTTGCAGTGGACCGGCACGCCAAGGCCGGACAGGTGCATTATCATCTGCTCCGCCGCGCGGATCCCCCGCCGCCATCCCCATGATCACAGTCGTCTATCCCGGTACGTTCGATCCGCTCACGCGGGGCCACGAGGATCTCGTCCGCCGGGCCGCGCACGTCTTCGACCGGGTGATCGTCGGCGTGGCGGAAAGCGCCGCCAAGCATCCGATGTTCACGGCGACGGAGCGGGTGGACATGGCGCGCGAGGTGCTGCGGCCACTGGCCAACGTGGAGGTGATGGGGTTCTCGTCGCTGCTGATGGACTTCGTCCATGCGCAGGATGCCCGGATCATCATGCGCGGTCTGCGGGCCATCTCCGACTTCGAAAACGAGTTCCAAATGGCCGGCATGAATCGCCACTTGTATCCGGACGTGGAGACGCTGTTCCTCACGCCGTCGGAGCAATACACGTTCGTGTCGGCCACGATCATCCGCGAAATCGCGAAATTCGGCGGCGATGTGTCCCACTTCGTGCATCCGTCGGTTGCGGCGCGGTTGCGCGCGCGAGTGGCCGAGGGCTGAAGGGCGATCCCGATGGCGCTGATGATCACCGACGCCTGCATCAATTGCGATGTCTGCGAACCCGAATGTCCCAATGACGCCATCGCACAGGGTCCGGAGATCTACGTGATCAACCCGGCGAAGTGCACCGAGTGCGTCGGGCATTACGATGCGCCCCAATGCCGCGAGGTGTGCCCGGTGGACTGCATCCCGCTCGACCCGGACCACAGCGAGACCCGCGTGCAGCTGCTGCACAAGTACGAGGGACTGATGGTGACCAAGGGGCTGGTGCCCGAGGGTTGACGACACCGGTGGCACCGTTGCTTGACGGCGGCACATGTAGCTGACGATGCAATGACAACGGGCACCTCGCGGTGCCCGTTGTCATGACTGCTGATGTGGCGTGCTAGTTCGGGAAGTTCATCTGGACCACCGCATTGCAGGAGCTGGTGGCGCAGCTGACGCCGCCGGCGCCGCCGTTCAGGTCCGGACTGTAGTTGCGGAAGTTGAAGTAGTAGGTCTGCCCTGCTACCAGTGCCACCGGCGCAGCGCCGACGTTCCACGTGATGCTGGCTGAGTTGCCGTAGCCCTGCCGGTAGGGGCCGCTGGTGCCTGACGGATCAGTGTTGCGGAAGTCGCAGGCACTCTTGGACAGCGTCATGTGCCGGTAGGTGGGCACGCCGTTGTACTCCGCGATATCGGTGTGATTGGGGTTGCCGTAGGTCGCCGGCGAACTTGGCACCGTGAAGGCCACCACGAACACGCCATCGTTGGCGAATCCGCCATTGCTCTGCGTGTAGATCGGTCCGTTGTCCGACCATGCTTTCGTCACGCGCGACACGTTGGGATACGAGCCGCAGAAATCGGCGCCGCCCGTGGATTGCTGCCACGTCACCGTCGTGGACACCGGGACGCTGGCGCCGATCGCGTTGGCCGCCTGGATCGAATAGATCTGCGGTCCCGTCGTGGCGGCCGTTGCAACACAGGTAGGTGTCGTGCTGGCGCAATTGGTCCACGCGTAGAACTGCGGCGCGTTGTTGCAGCTGGCGGTCAGCGTGACCGTTTGCCCGACGAAGGCCGCCGCGCTGCTGGACGTGACCGTGCAAACCGGCGCCGCAGTGGGCGCGCCCAGCCAATTGACGGCGAACGACACGGTGCCCGAACCCGCGCCATTGGTGGCGGTGAGCCCGTACACCTTGGTGCCGACGGAAGCCGCAGCGTCGCTGCAGTTGGGGCCGGTGCTGGCACACCCGGTCCACGCATAAACGCTCGGACTGTTGGTGCACGACGATGAAATGGTGATCGTCTGGCCCACCGTGGGATTGAGGTTGCTGGCCGTGAGCGTGCAGGATGGCGTCTGCGGAACGGACGTGCCGCCCCAATTGACGTTGATGCTGGACGGCGAGCTGGTGCCCGCCGAGTTGCTGGCCGTGACCGTGTAGGTGACGAGGCCCGTGACCGGTGACGCGGTGGAGCATTGCACCTGGCTGCAGGTGAGACCGGACCACGCATAACTGGTGGGATTGTTGGCGCAGGATGCCGACAGCACGATTGACTGCCCGACCTTCGGACTTTCGTCGCTGGCAAGCGCTGAACATACCGGCGTGAATACCGTTCCTCCACCGCCCCCGCCCCCGCCCCCACCGCCCCCGCCCGCGGCCTTCCATTCGACGTCAACACCCTGGCGCGGGCCGGTGCCCGACGCGTTGGCGCCGGCCACGCCGTAGCGCGCGAAGCCCGCCGTGTTTGACGAGATCGAACAGGAGGTGGCCGTGCTGGAGCAAGTGGGGATGACGGCGCAGATCTGCTGGACCAGGTAGTTGCACTCGAGCCAATCGATGCGCGTGGGCGTCTGGCTGCAATTGGCGGTAAGGGTGAGCGTGGTGCCGTTGGTGGGTACGGTCGAAGACGGCGTGATCGTGCAGATCGGCAACACACCTGCCGCGGACCAGGTCACGGCAAGCGACACCGGCGTGCCGGTGCCCTGGGCATTGGTGCCGGCCACCGCGTAGCTGGTGGCGCCGGTCGAAGTGCGCGAGACCTGACACGTGTTGCTGGTGCTGGTGCAGCCGGACCACACGAACGCCGTGGGGGTGTTCGAACAAACTGCGGAGAGGGTCAGCGTGGAGTTGACGAGCGGCGTGCTGGAGCTGCCGGTGATCGTGCAGGCGGGCGATCCGGCAGGCGGCGGCGGCACGACCGAGGCGCCGGTGGGCTCGCAGAACGCGACGGGCTGCAACGGATTGCCATCGCCTTCGGGCTTGTAACCCTTGGCGATCATCTGGTTGTAGACGGAAAGTTGATTGGTGTAACGATGGTTGACGTCGGCGCGCTGGTTCCACAGCCGGTACACGGGGGATGTGTCGGTCGGGCAATTGCCCGTATTGGGATCGACGGCAAATGCGCGGAAAACTTCGGGCGATTCAAACAGCCATTCTTTGGCGAACTTGACCCTGACCGCTTCGCATTCGTCGGGCTTCGACGAATAGAAGTGCGAATCGATGCCGGCATCGGGGCGGCCATAGAAACGGCATACCGGCGAGGTGCCGGCGACCGATGCGCTGGTTTTCACCACTGGAAAACGATAACCGGTGCGCGTCCATCCGGCGAGCACGCCGTTGTCGAGGTTGGCAATTTCAACGGGTTCGATCGTGACGAAGTAGTGATCGAGCGTCTTGTTGTAGAACTCCACCAGTTCGGTCTGGGCCTCGCTGGGAACGGCCGAGAATCCGGGCAGCGACGTGGCCGCGAAGAGCAGGCCGAGCAGAAGTGTTTTGCGCATGTGAAATCGCCGGGAACGACCCCGGCGCGTAAGAATAGGGAGTGGGTCCATTATAGGACAAGTCCTACGAAAGCACTGCTCCCGCACCGACGCGTGCGGGCGAAATGCAGTAAAACGCTCATAGTGTCGTGCTGCGACGACAATCGCGATGGCGGCGACGCCTTCGCGTCAGCCGTTGGCGGCCAGCGGCATCGCATCGGGTTGGTCGACGACGTTGTCGATACCGGCCACCTGGAACTGCAGTCCCTTGATCTGCAATCGGATCGCGGCCTCGTGCTGTTCGAGCTCGACCAGGCGCTCTTCCAATTCGCCACTGGCCTGGTGAATGCGCTTGATGCTGTCGAGACGCCGGCGCAATTGCAGGTGATGTTCGCGCACCTGCGTCTCAAGCGGCGACATCACCGCCTTGAGCCAGGCCTCGAGATCGCGATTGGCAATGACGTAGACATGCTTCACGCGCGACGCGACGGTCTCGAAGAATCGTTTCATCAGCGAGAACTTGGCCTTGCTGACCATGTTCCACAGCGTGTTGAAGTGCGTGTTGTAAGCACGCTCAAGGCGCTCGATTTCCTTCTGGTACTTGAGCACCGAAAACGCCGGCGGATTGAAGGGCTCGAGGCCGTGGTCCTTCGCGAAGCGCGCATACATCGCGCGCATCATCTCGTGCGTTTCCACCGACTGCCGTCCGGCCGCGGAGAAGTCGGTGCGGATGCTGCCGAAGAAATCGTTCATCGCGCCACGCACGCCGCGCGTGAACGGGCTGTCCTCGATCTGCCGCCGCGTGCGCGTGGCATTGGCGCGCAACGCCTCGAGGCCCACATGGTCGAAGAGTTCGTTGGTCTGCTGGGTGAACACGTTGCGCAATGCGGTGAAGCGCGCGAGCCCGCGTTCGAAGATTTCCTTCTCTTCGCGCACGCGGCCCATCATGTGCCCGACGACGTCCTGGTTCTTGCCGCGCAACGCCTTCAACTCCGCCAGCTGCTCGGCCACGCCGGCGATGCGGGCGTCGAGGATCGCGCGCACCGACGCCGTGAGCGAGCGCACGTCGGCCTGCGATGCGGCGCCGACGATGTCGCGCTTGGCCGGGATGAGGTTGTGCGACAGTGCGTTCTCCAGCACGGGCAGCCGACTGCGGGCCAGCAGCGCGTCGTCGCCATTCACCTTGGCGAGCAGGCCTTTCTGGGCCGACGTCGCGAACACCTGCGAGGGCAGCACGTCGAGCATCTGCGCCGTGTTGCGCACCTGGCGCGCGATTTCCGCGTCGATGGCCTGCTCGGACTTGAGGTCGTCCCACAGACCGTCGATCTTGTTCAGGATGACGAGGCGTCCGGCGCGGGTGGCGGAGTCTTCCCCGGCCAGGTGCTGGTTCCATACTTCGAGATCGGTCTTGGTCACCCCGGCATCCGCGGCCAGGATGAACAGCAGCGCATGCGCGTTGGGGAGCAGGTTGAGTGTCAGCTCCGGCTCGGTACCGATCGCGTTGAGGCCCGGCGTGTCGAGGATGACCAGGCCCTGCTTCAGCAACGGATGCGGGAAATTGATGATCGCGTGGCGCCAGCAGGGGATATCGACGCTGCCCTCGTCGCCATGTTCCAGCGCGGAGAGGATGTCGTCATCGCCGTCGCCGTAGAGTCCGTACTTGCGCGCCAGGTCCACCGGCACGCGCTTGACCTGCGACACGCGCGACAGCGCCTCGCCCATCTTTTCGGCCGCCGCGAGGTCGAGCGGAAACGTGACCCATTCGTCCGCGTAGTTCTTGAATTCGGTGACCGTGGCGTCCTTCAGCCGCGTTTCGATGGGCAGCAGCCGGATCGACGGCGGGCGCGATGCGTCATACAGGAGCTCGGTCGGACACATCGTCGTACGCCCGGCCGCGGAGGGCAGCAGGCGTTGCCCGAAGTCGGCGAAGAAGATCGCATTGATCAGCTCGGACTTGCCGCGCGAGAACTCGGCCACGAACGCCACGACCAGCTTGTCCTGGTGGAGGCGCTCGAGCAGGTGCTGGATCTTCAGGTCGACCTGGACGTCGGCCAGGTCCTGTTCCTGCAGCCAGACATGCAGGCTGGAGACTCCGGCCGATAGCCGGCGCCGCCAATCGCTGTAAGCCTCGAAACGGGCCGCAAGATCGCGGGAGGGCACCATGTCGTTCCTCGCTGCCGGATTCCTAGTGTTCTGGTCGGTATGCCGGACAACTGATCCTAGCAGAAAGCTGTAAAGCACAACTCATGCCGACAGCCATGCGGTCTTCCCGCACTGGGCGCGGGCGCGCCGGAGTGCGGTGCGGACTGACCGCAGGCGTCGAGGGGTGCCCAATCGCGGTAGTGGTGCAGACCCGCCTGCCGGCCGGCTCAGCGCTGGCAGATCGGGCAATAGAACGAGGCCCGTCCGCCCAGCCGGCGGTGGCGTATCGGCGTGCTGCAGACCCGGCAGGGTTCGCCTTCGCGACCGTAGGCGAAGTAGTCGAGCTGGAAATACCCGGGCTCCCCCCGGGCATCCACGTAGTCGCGCAACGTGCTGCCGCCCTTCGCAATGGCCTCGGTCAGCACGTCGCGCACGCAATCGACGAGACGTCGCAACCGCGGCCGCGACAGCCGGTGCGCGGCCGTGGTGGGCCGGATACCCGCCCGGAACAGCGCCTCGTTGGCGTAGATGTTGCCGACCCCGACCACCAGGTGGTTGTCCATCAGCGCAAGTTTGATGGCGGCCGTGCGGCGCCGCGTTTCGCGCCAGAAATAGTCGCCGTCGAAGGCCGGATCGAAGGGCTCGGGACCGAGGCTCGCCAAGAGCGGGTGCAGCGGTTCGCCGCCGGGCAGCCACAGGATGGCGCCGAACCGGCGGGGGTCGTTGTAACGCAGCCGCACTCCGGTGTCGAACACGAGGTCGAGGTGATCATGCGGACGCCGGGGCGGGATCTCGTGGAAAACACGCAGGCTGCCGGTCATGCCCAGATGCACGAGCAGCGTGCCTGGGCCGATTCGAAACAGCAAGTACTTACTACGCCGCTCGACGCGGTCGATGGTGGCACCCACGAGGTGTTGGGACAGGTCGCGGGGAACCGGCCACCGCAACCGCGTGTCGTAGACATGCAGGGCCGCAATCCTGTGCCCGGTCACATGAGGCTCCACCCCGCGGCGCGTCGTTTCCACTTCGGGCAGTTCGGGCATGGTCGCTGGCGGGATCGGAGATGAAAGCGTGGCGGCGCGTCTCGCGTTGCGTCGGATCGACGGCGCAGCAGCGACGGTCCGGAAACAATCGTCCACCGTCATGCGTTGTTCGCTTGGTTGCACCGCCGGATATAGCCTAACATCGTCCAACATCAGGTGCGGGCGGCGCGGATTTCGCAGTTCTGCCTCTCGCCGCGCCGGGTCCGCTTTCCGGATCGTTACTCCTTTCTTCAACTTCGCGACGGCCCCGATCACGTGATGACTTCAACCCGCAACGCCCGAACCCTCCTGCTGCTTCCGCTGGTCGCGGCCCTGGCCGTTGTTCATGGCCCGGCGCAGGCCCAATCGCTTTCGCCCAGCCTGGCGCCGCTCGCAACACCGGTACCGGCCCCGCGCGCCGCCGCCGACGGCTTGAGCGCCGACATCTTCTACCGGTTGATCCTGGGTGATGTGGCGATGCAGCGCGGCGAGACTTCGCTGGCAGCACGCGCCTATTTCGAGGCAGCGCGCGATGCGCGCGACCCACGGCTTGCGCAACGCGCGACGGAGGTGGCCTTGGCCGCGCGGATGCGCGGGCTGGCCCAGGAATCCGCCAGGCTGTGGACAGCGCTTGATCCCACTGCCGAACGCCCGAAGCAGGTCCTGACGGCACTGGCCGCCGGCGCGGTGGGCAAGGGCGCACCGGATTTCGGCATCGACAACGAATTGAAGGCCCGCCTCGAGAAGCTGCTTGCCGATGCTGCGCTGACAGAGCGCGGCGCCGGCGAAATCTTCCTGCAGCTCAATCGCTTCTTCGGGGAGCAGCAGGACCGACGACAAACCTACGAGATCGTCCGTGAACTGGCCAAACCCTACCCGAAGAACGCCGAGGCGCATTTTGCAGTGGCGCTGGCCGCCTACAACGGCGGACTGCCGGAGGGCAGCCCCGACACCATTCCGATGGCCGCCGTCGACCGTGCGCTGGCGCTGAAGCCCGACTGGGAGCGGGCCGCGCTCCTCAAAGCCGAGCTTCTGTCGCGGCGCAAGGGCGACGACGCCACGACGTATCTGCAAAGATTTGTCGCCGCGAACCCGGAAGCCAAGGCCGCGGCCGGCGCGCTGGCGCAACTCCATGTCGAGCAAAAGCGCTACGGCGAAGCACGCGCCATCTATCAGAAACTGTGGGACAACGACCGCAACGCACGCGAGTTCGAGTTCGGCGTCGCGGTCATCTCGATGCAGATGAAAGACTGGGATACCGCCGAGGCGCTGCTGCAGGATTTGAAGCGCGCCAACTACGGTGAGAACGGCATTGTCGAATTGTTCTACGCGCAGGTTGCCGACGAATCGGGCCGCTACCAGGACGCCGTCGAGCGCTACAAGGCGGTGCCCGAAGGTGAGCGCGCGTGGCCCGCCAAGTTGCGCGTCGCGGCCATGCTGGCCAAGCAAGGCAAGGTGGTCGAGGCGCGCAAGTACCTCGAAGATCTGCCGGCCGTTTCCATCGAGCAGCGCGTGCAGGTGCGCCAGGCCGAAGCGCAATTGCTGCGCGATGCCAACGACAACGCGGGCGCTTATGCGGTGCTGACGCTGGCCATCAAGGAACACCCGGAGTCCACCGACCTCCTGTACGACGCCGCGATGGTGGCCGAGAAGCTCGATCGCGTCGACGAAGCCGAAATGCGGCTGCGCCGTGTGGTGGAGTTGCGGCCTGAGGATCCGCAGGCGCTGAATGCACTGGGATACACGCTGGTGGATCGCACGAACCGCGCCGGCGAAGGCTTTGTCCTCATCCAGAAGGCCAACAAACTGGCGCCGAATGACTCGTTCATCCTCGACAGCATGGGCTGGGCGCTGTTCCGGCTGGGCCGCTACGACGAAGCCGAGACGTACCTGCGGCGCGCGATGAAGGAGCGCCCCGATGCCGAGATTGCCGCGCATCTGGGCGAGGTGCTGTGGGCGAAAGGCGAGATGGCCCAGGCGCGCGACCTGTGGCAAACCCAGTTGAAAGCCAACCCCGACCATCCGGTCCTGCTCGAGACCATGCGCCGACTGGCGCGGTGACGCGGCAGGCCTCCACGATCCAGCGCCGCGCGGCACGCGGCGCGTCGGTGGCCATGATGGTCGCTGCGCTGATGACTGCATGCGCCGTCGTGCCCACGCAAGTCGCCACGACGTCGGAAATTCCGCTGGTGGCCGCGGATCACTTCGACATCGTGGGCCGGCTGTCGGCACGACGGGGCAGCGAAGGCGTGGCCGCCCATTTCACGTGGAGCCATCGTCCCGACGGCGACCGCATCGACGTCGCAACGCCGCTGGGCCAGACGCTGGCCCGCCTGTCGGGCGACGCCGCCGGCGTCCGCGTGGAGCGCCCCGGGCAGGCGCCACTTGCATCGGCCAGTTGGGATGTGTTGACGCGTGAAGTATTCGGCGTACCGATACCGGTCGACGGCCTGTCCGCCTGGGTCGTCGGTGCGCCGCGCGCGGGCGTGCCCTTCGGCAGCGAGCGCGATGCGGCCGGTCGCCTGTCGGTGCTGCGGCAGTCGGGCTGGGAAATCGTCTACGCCTACGCCGAGGGAGCGCCGCCGGCGCAGCCCCTGCGGCTCGTGATGCGTTACCCGGATACCGAGATCGTCGAAGTGCGACTGGTCGTCGATCGCTGGAACGAGGCCCGGGCGCCGTGACCGCGTCGTCCGCCACACTCGTTGTCGCGGCCCCTGCCAAGGTCAATCTCTTTCTCCACGTGACCGGCCGCCGTGCCGACGGCTATCACACGTTGGAGTCGCTCTTTACGCTGGTGGATCTCGCCGACACCATCACGTTGCATCGGCGCGAAGACGGCGTGATCGCGCGCCGCAACGATGTGCTGGGTGTGGCAGCCGCCGACGATCTTGTGATTCGCGCGGCGCACGCATTGCAGCAGGAAAGCGGCACGCGTTTGGGCGTCGAGCTGGCGGTGGAAAAGCGCATCCCGATCGGCGGCGGATTGGGTGGCGGCAGTTCGGATGCGGCCAGCACGCTGCTCGCGCTGAACCGGTTGTGGGCACTGGGCTTGCCACGACAGCGGCTGCTGGACGTCGCCGCGGCGCTGGGCGCGGATGTCCCGTTTTTCGTCGGCGGCATGCCGGCGGTGGCCCGCGGCATCGGCGACCGACTGACGCCGATGACACTTCCTGCCGGCTGGATCGCGATCGCGTGCCCGTCCGCGGCGATCCGAACCGCTGACATCTTCGCCGCGGCGGAATTGACACGAAACACCGCGTCGGCGAAAATAGACGTCTTTTCCGAAGGTTACGGCCACAATGACCTGCAGGCGGTCACCGTGGCAAGGGCATCAGAAGTGCGCCGTGCAATTGGCGCGCTGGACGACGCCGCGCCACACGCGCGAATGACCGGCTCGGGCGCCTGCGCAATTGCGCTGTGCGCAAGCGAGCCCGAAGCGCGCCGCGCCGTTGCATCGTTGCCGCCGTCTATCCGTGGTTTCGTGGCCAGGACCATTGCCCGCCATCCATTGGCCGGTTTTGCGTAACGCTTTGGAGCACCGTTTTCCGCTGGGGAGTCGCCAAGTGGTAAGGCACCGGATTTTGATTCCGGCATTCGTAGGTTCGATCCCTACCTCCCCAGCCATTTTTCCGATCGCGTAAATTCAGGGCCACGCACACGCGTGGCCTTTTTGCTTGCCGATTTCGGATAGACTTCGCACGAACAATTCAAGGCAGCGCGACCATGGCGTTCGAACGGATGCGGATCTTCACCGGTAACGCGAATCCGAAGCTCGCGCAGGCGGTGTGCCGGCACTTGAACATCAGTCTCGGCCGCTGCGAAGTGGGACGCTTTTCCGACGGTGAGGTGATGGTCGAGCTCATGGAAAACGTCCGCGGCCGCGACGTGTTCGTGCTGCAGTCCACCTGCGTGCCGACCAACGACAACCTGATGGAAATCATGGTGATGGTCGATGCGCTGAAACGCGCTTCCGCCGCGCGGATCACCGCGGCCATTCCCTACTTCGGCTATGCGCGGCAGGATCGGCGTCCACGCTCGGCGCGCGTGGCGATCACCGCCAAGGTCGTTGCCGACATGCTGTCCACCGTCGGCGTGGACCGCGTCATGGTGATGGACCTGCACGCCGACCAGATCCAGGGGTTCTTTAACATCCCGGTCGACAACATCTATGCGACGCCCATTCTCCTGGGCGACCTGTGGAAGCGCGACTATCAAAACCTCATCGTCGTTTCGCCGGACGTAGGTGGCGTGGTGCGCGCGCGTGCCATTGCCAAGCGCCTCGACTCCGACCTGGCCATCATCGACAAGCGGCGGCCCAAGGCCAATGTTTCGGAAGTGATGAATATCATCGGCGACGTCGAAGGCCGCACCTGCGTGATCATGGACGACATGGTCGATACGGCGAACACGCTGTGCAAGGCCGCCTCGGCACTGAAGGAGCGCGGCGCGCTGAAGGTCGTGGCCTACTGCACGCACCCGGTGCTCTCCGGCGGTGCCGTGGCCCGGATTGCCGAGTCCGACCTTGACGAGCTGGTCGTCACGGACACGATTCCCCTTTCCGCCGAAGCCCAGGCGCTACCGCGGGTGCGCCAGCTCTCGTGCGCTCAGCTGCTGGCCGAAACGATGACGCGCATTTCCAACGAAGAATCGGTGTCGTCGCTCTTCACCGATTGAGCTGAAGCATCCGATGCGCCCGACGCTGGCGCAGTTCAGACAAATCGGGTTATAATTCAAGGCTTTTCCGCCGCAACCCGTTCCGGGCAACGTTCACCGGAGCGTTGCGGCGATTGTCGCCCATCGAGGCAAACTTGAGGCGGACGACCCGGCGCGCTGCGGCAGATGCGGCGCCTACGGGAAGGCCGCAGACAACCGGAGTTACCAGCATGACCATCGAATTCACCGCATTTCCGCGCGCCACTGAGGGCCGCGGCGCCTCCCGCCGCATGCGTCGCACCGGCAAGGCCCCTGGCATCGTTTATGGCGGCACCGCCGTGCCCACGCCGATCGAACTCGACCACAACGCGCTGTTCCATGCGCTGCGCAACGAGGCCTTCCATGCGTCGATCCTGACGATGAAACTCGACGGAGCCGCCACCAAGGTGCTGCTGCGCGACGTTCAGATGCATCCGTTCCGCAATGAAATCCTGCATGTCGATTTTCAGCGCGTCGACGAAAACAAGAAGATCCACATGAAGGTGCCGCTGCACTTCGTGAATGCCGAAGTTTCGCCGGCCGTGAAGGTCAGCAGCGCGATCGTCAGCCACGTCATCACCGACGCCGACATCACGTGCCTGCCGCGCGACCTGCCCGAGTTCATCGAGGTCGACCTGTCGACGCTCGAAGTCGGGCATTCGATCCACGTTTCGGCGCTGAAGCTGCCCAACGGCGTCACCGTGGTCACGCGCGGCCGCAAGGACCCGGTGGTGGCCACGGCCGTGGTGCCGCGTGCCGCAGTCGAGACCGAGGAAACCGCGGTCGCAGCCGATGCCGCCGCTGCACCGGCCGCCGCCGATGCCAAGGCCGGTGCCGACAAGGCCGGGGACAAGAAAGACGACAAGAAGGACGACAAGAAGAAATAATCGCGTCGCCTGCGCGTATCGCGACGACCAGGGCCCGCAAGTTCACGCGGGCCTTTTTCGTTGCAGCAACTGTTGAGTCCCCGCCGCCATGTCCGCACCCATTCGACTCGTCGCCGGCCTCGGCAACCCGGGCCGCGAATACACCGATAACCGGCACAATGCCGGCTTCTGGTTTGCCGACCTGCTGGCGTCGCGCCTCCACGCGACGTTCAGCCACGAGGCCCGCTTCGCGGGTGACGTGGCCAAGGCCGGTGACCTGCGGATCGTCAAGCCGTCGACGTTCATGAACCTGTCGGGCCGCGCGGTGGCGGCGCTTGCCCATTACTTCGATATCGCGCCCGGTGAAATCCTGGTCGTCCACGACGAACTCGACCTGAAGGCCGGCGAGGTCAAGATGAAATTTGCCGGCGGCCATGCGGGGCACAACGGCCTGCGCGACATCCAGGGGCAGCTCGCGTCGCCCGATTTCTGGCGGCTGCGTATCGGCATCGGCCATCCGCGCGATTCGGAATTGTCGCGGCAGGAAGTCGTCGATTACGTATTGAAGGCGCCGGGCACCGACGACCGGAGCGGCATGGCCGCCGCCATGGCGCGCGCGCTTTCCGCGTGGCCGGATATCGCGGCCGGCGACATGGAACGCGCGATGATGACGCTGCACACGCGCGCCGCGACGTGACAACTATCCACCGCATCTCTGCCTGACCGCACCAATCCGAAAGCCATGACATGAGTCTCAAATGCGGAATCGTCGGCTTGCCCAACGTCGGCAAGTCCACCCTTTTCAATGCGCTGACCAAGGCCGGCATCGCGGCGGAAAACTATCCGTTCTGCACGATCGAGCCCAATGTCGGGATCGTCGAAGTGCCCGATCCGCGGCTGGCCCCGCTTGCCGCGATCGCCAAGCCCGAGCGCGTGCTGCCGGCGGTTGTCGAGTTTGTCGACATCGCGGGACTGGTGGCCGGCGCGTCGAAAGGCGAGGGCCTGGGCAACCAGTTCCTGGCCACCATCCGCGAGACCGATGCCATCGCGCACGTCGTGCGCTGCTTCAAGGACGACAACGTCATCCACGTGGCCGGTGGCGTCAATCCCATCTCCGACATCGAGACGATCAACACCGAGCTCGCGCTGGCCGACATGGCGGCCGTGGAAAAGCACATCTCGAAATATTCGAAGGTGGCGCGCTCCGGCGGCGACAAGGAGGCGGCGCGCATCGTTGCGGCGCTGGAGAAATTGCTGCCGGTGCTGAATGAAGCGCGTCCGGCGCGCATGGCCGGCCTCGACGCGGAAGAGCAGGCGGTGATCCGCCAGTTCTTCCTGCTGACGATGAAGCCGCTGATGTACGTGGCCAACGTGTCGGACCACGGCTTCACCGACAACCCGCTGCTGGAACAGGTGAAGGCCTACGCGGCGAAGGAAGGCGCGCCGGTGGTGGCCGTCTGCGCGTCGATGGAGGCGGAGATCGCCGATCTCGACGGTGACGACAAGCTCGTGTTCCTGGCCGACATGGGCCTGACCGAGCCCGGGCTCGACCGCGTGATCCACGCCGC
>JANMCS010000550.1:0-9193 GCA_031361405.1 Betaproteobacteria bacterium | reverse complement strand
GCGGCGCGCCGCCGCCATCTCGTGCGCCGCGCATGGTCGCGCGATGGCGCGCGCGCGTCCCGGCTGGTTCGAATACCAGGTCGAGGCCGAGCTGCTGCACGAATTCCTGCGCGAAGGCGCGCAGGCGGTCGCCTATTCATCAATCGTCGCATCGGGTCCCAACGCCTGCGTGCTGCACTACCGCGACAATGACCGCGAGCTGGTGGCGGGCGACCTGCTGCTCATCGACGCCGGCTGCGAGTTCAAGGGCTACGCGTCGGACATCACGCGCACCTTTCCGGTCGACGGCAAGTTCACGGGGCCGCAGCGCGATATCTACGACCTGGTGCTCGCATCGCAATACGCATGCCTCGATGCCGTCAAGCCGGGCGCCGCGTTCAATGCGTATCACCAGGCCGCAGAGCGGGTGTTGGCGCAGGGCTATATCGATCTTGGCCTCTGCAAGGGCTCGCTGGCCGAGGTGCTCGAGACCGGCAGCTACAAGCAGTTCTACATGCATCGCGCGGGCCACTGGCTGGGCATGGACGTGCACGACGCCGGCCTCTACCAGATCAAGGGCAAGTCGCAGACGCTGGTGCCTGGCATGATGCTGACGGTGGAGCCGGGCACGTACATCCGACCCGCGCCCAATGTGCCGGAGCAGTTCTGGAACATCGGCGTGCGCATCGAGGATGATGTGCTGGTCACCGCCACGGGCCACGAGAACCTGACTGCCGCCGCGCCGAAGACGGTCGCCGACGTCGAAGCCGCCTGCCGACGCTAGCGCCGCGAGCATGCTGCACGACATCGCAATCGTCGGCGCCGGTCCCGTCGGCGGCACGCTGGCGCTCGCGCTGGCCGATGCCGATCTCGACGTCGTCGCGCTGGACAGCCGCGCGTCTGGCACCACGCTGCGCGGTGAACGCACGCTCGCGTTGTCGCACGGCGCGCGCCTCATCTTCGAACGCCTGGGCGTCTGGTCCCGCCTCGCGGCCACGCCGGAGGCCGTGACGCCGATCACCGGCATCGATATCTCGCAGGCCGGCGGCTTCGGTGTCACGCGCCTCACGGCCGCGGAGCAGGCGCTGCCGGCGCTGGGCTATGTCGTGTCCTATGTCGCGCTGCAGGGTGCGATCGATGCCGCGCTGGCGGCCACGCGCACGGTGATCCACTTCGACAGCCCCGTGGATAACGTCGGAGGCACCGGTGCCTACGCGATGGTGGCGTTGCGCGATCCTGCGGCCGAGCCGGTACTGGCGCGTCTCGCGGTTGTCGCTGATGGCGCGGGCACCACCGTGTCCGGCATCGTCCGCGCGCGCCGCGACTATGGCCAGACGGCGGTGGTGGCCAAGGTATGGATGGCGCGTCCGCACGGCGGCATCGCGTTCGAACGCTTCACGCCTGCCGGACCGATGGCACTGCTGCCCAGTGGCGATCACTACGGCCTCGTCTGGACGATGACGCCCGCTGAAGCGCGCATCGTGATGGACCTGCCGGATGACGCGTTCCTCGCGCGAGTGGCGCAGTGCTTCGGCGCCCGCGTCACCGGCTTCGAGCGCGTGGCGCAACGCCGCAGCTTTCCGCTGGCGCTCGAATATGCGCAACCGGCCACCGCCGCGCGCACCATCCTGATCGGCAACGCCGCGCAATCGCTGCATCCGATTGCCGGCCAGGGCTTCAACCTCGGGGTGCGCGATGCATTCGAGCTCGGCCAGGCAATCGTCCATGGCGATCGCGCTGCGCTCGGCAGTCGAGCGATGGTGGCCGCGTTTGCCGCGCGGCGCAGGCGCGATCGCTTCGCGGGCATGGCCTTCACCCACGGCCTCACCCGCGTGTTCGCCATCGAGCATCCGGCGGCGCAGTGGCCTCGCGGCGTGGCGCTGGCACTGCTCGATGCCATGCCGCCCGTCAAGAAAGCGTTCACGCGCGCCATGCTCTTCGGCATGTCCTGAACGCGCGTTCGCTTCGCGCGCAAATGCGCCGGCCATGGCTGCTTCCGGCACCCGGGTTTTGCGGCCACAGCGACTGTCCAAACCCGTTATAATCGAGGGCCGTTACCGCGTACGCGGCACGCTCCCCTTCTGGTTCCACGCTCGTGCGCATCGGCCCGCATTCACTCCCCAACAATCTTGTCGTGGCGCCGATGGCCGGGGTCACCGACCGGCCGTTTCGCATGCTGTGCAAGCAGTTGGGCGCGGGCTATGCAGTTTCGGAAATGGTGGCCTCCAATCCGCAGCTGCGCGGCACCGAAAAGTCCCGGCGGCGCATCGATCATGCCGGCGAAGTCGCCCCCATTGCCGTGCAGATCGCGGGCGCCGATCCACAGATGCTGGCCGATGCCGCGCGCTACAACGTCGAGCGCGGCGCGCAGATCATCGACATCAACATGGGATGTCCCGCCAAGAAGGTGTGCAACACGGCCGCGGGCTCCGCACTGCTGGCCAACGAGCCGCTGGTCAGCGCCATTCTCGCCGCCGTCGTGGCCGCGGTGGATGTCCCCGTCACGCTCAAGATCCGCACCGGTCCCACGCCCGATGCGCGCAACGCCGTGGCCATCGCCCGTCGGGCCGAGGATGCGGGCATCCAGGCCCTGACCGTGCATGGGCGCACCCGCGCCTGCGCATTCGCCGGCGCGGTCGAATACGACACCATTGCCGCGGTCAAGCGCGCGGTGGCCATCCCCGTCATCGCCAACGGCGACATCGACACGCCGGAGCGCGCCGCCGCGGTGCTGGCGCACACCGGTGCCGATGCGGTGATGATCGGGCGCGCCGCGAAAGGACGGCCGTGGATCTTCCGCGAGATCCTGCATTACTTCGCCACCGGCTGCCATTTGCCGCCGCCGCTCGTTGGCGAAGCGCGAACGCTGATCCTCGACCACCTCGCCGACCATCATGCGTTCTACGGCGAGGATGCCGGCGTACGCATCGCGCGCAAGCACCTCGGCTGGTACACCGAGGCGCTGGTGGGCGGCGCCGCCTTCCGGCACACGATGGTCGCGGCCACGACGATGGCCACGCAGGTCGCCTGCGTGCAACGCTTTTTCGATGCGCTGGAGGGCACGTTCGACCGGCTGCCTTACGTCGCGAATGTCGGTGCATCCGCGGCGCCGCATGGCATCACCCATTCCAAAAACAGCAGTGTGCAGTGGGCAGGGGAGGCCCTGGCAGCGTGACCCGAAAAATCAAACTCAATGGCAGCAACGACATCTGCCGCAGCGTCGACAAGTCGCTGGATGAATATTTCAAGCGACTCGACGGCGAGATGCCCACCGGGGTCTACGACATGGTGATCGGTCACGTGGAACGTGCACTGCTGGTGTCGATGCTCGAGCGGGCCGACGGCAACCAGACGCACGCGGCCGACATGCTGGGCATGAATCGCAACACGCTCCGCGCCAAGCTCATCAAGTACAAATTGGTCTGACATCGATGGCCGCTCCCGTGGTGCAGGCGCTGCTGTCGGTCTCCGATAAATCGGGCGTCGTCGAATTCGCGCGCGGCCTCGTGGCGCGGGGGGTGCGGCTCCTGTCCACCGGCGGCACCGCCAAGGCACTGGCCGAGGCAGGTCTGCCCGTCACCGACGTCGGCAGCTACACCGGCTTTCCCGAGATGCTCGACGGCCGCGTCAAGACACTGCACCCCAAGGTGCACGCGGGCATCCTCGCGCGCCGTGAATTGCCGGCGCACGCGACTGCGCTGCGCGACCACGCCATTCCCACGATCGATCTCGTGGTCGTCAATCTCTATCCGTTCCGCGAAACGGTCAGCAAGCCGGAATGCACGCTGGAAGACGCGATCGAAAACATCGACATCGGCGGGCCCACGATGGTGCGCGCGGCCGCGAAGAACTGGCCGCATGTCGGCATCGTCGTCGACCCCGCGGATTACGCCGCAGTATTGGCGGAACTCGACGCGGGTCACGGCGCGCTGACGGATGCCATGCGCTTCGCGCTGATGCGCAAGGCCTTTGCGCACACCGCTGCCTACGATGGCGCCATCGCCAACTGGTTGACGGCGCGCGACGTTACGGGGCACGCGCAGGCGCTGCCCGATGCGCTGCATCTCACCGGCGCCAAGGTGCAGGACCTGCGCTATGGCGAAAATCCGCACCAGACCGCGGCGTTCTATCGCGACGAGGCGCCTGCCGCCGGCACCATCGCACGCTATCGCCAGTTGCAGGGCAAGGAGCTGTCGTACAACAACATCGCCGACAGCGACGCCGCATGGGAATGCGTCAAGACTTTTGCCGAGGCCACCTGCGTGATCGTGAAGCACGCCAATCCGTGCGGCGTGGCCATCGCGGCCACTCCGCTCGAGGCTTACCGCAAGGCGCTTGCCACCGATCCCACGTCGGCCTTCGGCGGCATCATCGCGTTCAACCGGCCGGTGGATGCGGCCACGGTCGACCTCGTGTCCGCGCAGTTTCTCGAAGTGCTGATCGCGCCTGCGTATACCGACGATGCGCTGGCGCTGATCGCCAGGAAAGTGAACGTTCGGGTGCTCGAAGTTGCGTTCCCTGCAACGGCGACGGCGACGGCGACGATGGCGCTGGACTGGAAGCGCGTGGGTGGCGGCTTCCTCGTGCAGTCGCCCGATCACCGCAATGTCACGGATGCGGAATTGAAGATCGTCACGCGCGTGGCGCCCACGCCGGCGCAGCGGGTCGACCTGCTGTTCGCGTGGCACGTGGCCAAGTTCGTCAAGTCCAATGCCATCGTCTATTGCCGCGACGGGCAGACGCTGGGTATCGGCGCCGGCCAGATGAGCCGCGTGGATTCGACCAGGATTGCCGCGATCAAGGCCGCCGGCGCGGGCCTCTCGCTCGCCGGTTCGGTGGTGGCGTCGGATGCGTTCTTTCCGTTTCGCGACGGGCTCGATGTCGTCGCCGACAATGGCGCGCTGGCGGTGATCCAGCCGGGTGGCAGCATGCGCGACGCGGAGGTCATCGCCGCCGCCGACGAGCGCGGCATCGCGATGGTCTTCACCGGCGTACGCCACTTCCGGCACTGATCGCTCAAGTGGCCGCGCGCTCGTGAATATCCTGGTGGTGGGTTCCGGTGGCCGCGAGCATGCGCTGGCGTGGAAGATCGGGCAGAGTCCGCGCGTGGCCCGGGTGTTCGTGGCCCCCGGCAATCCCGGCACCGCGCGCGATCCCGCGCTCACCAACGTCGACATCACCGACATTCCGGCGCTGGTGGAATTTGCGCATCGCGAACAGGTTGCACTGACCGTCGTCGGTCCCGAGGCGCCGCTGGCTGCGGGCATCGTCGATGCCTTTCGCGCGGCGGCCCTCAAGATTTTCGGACCCACGCGTGCGGCCGCGCAGCTCGAAAGTTCCAAGGACTTTGCCAAGGCATTCATGGCGCGGCATGGCCTGCCCACCGCGCAATACCGCACGTTCACCGATGCCGGCGCGGCGCGCGCATGGGCAACGTCGCGCGGCGCACCGATCGTGATCAAGGCCGACGGCCTCGCGGCCGGCAAGGGCGTGGTCGTGGCGACCACGATCGTGGAAGCGCATGCGGCCATCGATGCCATGCTGGTCGACAACACGATGGGCGCCGCCGGCGCGCGCGTGGTGATCGAGGATTTCCTGCCCGGTGAGGAGGCAAGCTTCATCGTGATGGTGGACGGCAAGAACGTCCTGCCGCTGGCCTCGTCGCAGGACCACAAGCGCCTGGGCGACGGCGACGCCGGTCCCAACACCGGCGGCATGGGCGCGTACTCGCCGGCCCCGATCGTCACGCCGGAAATGCACGCGCGCATCATGCGCGAGGTGATCCTGCCCACGGTCAACGGCATGACCGCCGACGGCATTCCGTTCACCGGCTTCCTGTATGCGGGCGTGATGATCGATGCCGAGGGTACGCCGCGCGTGCTTGAATTCAACTGCCGGATGGGCGACCCGGAGACGCAACCGATCATGGCGCGCCTCAGGTCCGACTTCGTCGACCTGCTCGAACACGCGATCGCCGGCACGCTGGACACCATCGACGCGGAATGGGATCGCCGCGTCGCGCTGGGCGTGGTGCTGGCCGCCGCGGGCTATCCCGACGCGCCGCGCAAGGGCGACGCGATCACGGGCCTCGAGCGCATCACCCCTCAAGCGTATCCCGATGTGCAGGTGTTTCACGCGGGCACCGCCACGCGCGACGGCCACACCGTGGTCAACGGCGGTCGCGTGCTGTGCGTGACCGCACTGGGCGATTCGGTGCGGCAGGCCCAGCGCGCAGCCTATCGGGCCGTCGGCGAAATCCGGTTCGCGGGCATGCAGTTTCGCACCGACATCGGTCACCGCGCGATCAAGGGTGCTGTCCGCGCCGCCACGCCGGACCCCGTCGCGTGAATATACCGTCCGCCGCGCCCCCCGCCCTTGGCGCGGACCGCGCCGTCGTCACCGCGGCGGTGCGCGGCTATCTCACCGGACTGCAGGATCGCATCGTCGCGGGCCTCGAAGCAATCGACGGCGGAGCCATGCGTCGCGACGACTGGACTCGGGCCGAAGGGGGCGGCGGCATCTCGCGGCTGATCGAGCAGGGCGCCGTCCTCGAACGTGGCGGCGTGCTGTTCTCGCATGTCACCGGCGCCAGCATGCCGGCATCGGCCACGGCGCATCGGCCCGACCTCGCCGGCCGCGAGTGGGAAGCGATGGGCGTGTCGCTGGTGCTGCACCCACGCAACCCCCATGCGCCCACCGTCCATCTCAACGTCCGCTTCTTCATCGCGCACAAGCCGGATGCGGAGGCGATCTGGTGGTTTGGCGGCGGCATGGATCTGACGCCCTACTACGGCTTTGCCGACGACGCCGCGCATTTCCATCGCACCTGCCATGACGCGCTGGCGCCTTTCGGCGACGACACCCATGCGCGTTACAAGAAGTGGTGCGACGACTATTTCTACTTGAAGCACCGGCGCGAGGCGCGCGGCATCGGCGGCATCTTCTTTGATGATCTCAATGCCGGCAGCTTCGAGCAATGCTTTGCGCTCACGCGCAGCGTCGGCGATCACTTCCTGGCCGCCTATGCGCCGATCCTTGCGCGGCGAAAGGACATGCCCTTTGGTGAGCGCGAACGCGATTTTCAACTTTATCGCCGGGGCCGCTACGTCGAGTTCAATCTCGTGTGGGACCGCGGCACGCTGTTCGGCCTGCAGTCCAACGGGCGCACCGAGGCCATCCTGATGTCGATGCCGCCGCTGGCGCAGTGGCGCTACGAATGGGCGCCGGAACCCGGCACGCCGGAGGCTGCGCTCTACACCGATTTCCTGGTACCGAAGGACTGGCTCGCGTGAGCGCGGCGGGCGCAGCCGAGGGCCAGCGCATGTGGCGCGGCTGCGTCAGGTGCAAGCATGGGGGTCCTGCCCATGAGTGACGACGCCCACCTGATCGAAACGAAGGTCGACTCCGCGGAAGTCTTCACGGGCACGCTGCTGCGCGTTCGCCGCGACAACATCCGCCTGCCCGACGGCCATCCGGCCACGCGCGAATTTGTCGTGCACCCGGGCGCCGCGCTGATGGTGCCGGTGCTCGCCGACGGACGCCTGGTCCTCGAGCGGCAATTTCGCTATCCGTTGAATCGCGTCATCCTCGAATTTCCCGCCGGCAAGATCGACCCGGGCGAGTCGCCGCTCGCCACCGCCCAGCGCGAACTGATCGAGGAAGTGGGCTACACCGCAGGCACCTGGCACGAAATTGGCACGATCCATCCGCAAGTCGGCTATTCCAACGAAGCGATCGCCGTATTCGAGGCAACCGGCCTCACGCATGTCGGTGCGCAGCTGGACGACGGCGAGTTCCTCGACGTCGTGCTGATGACCGAAGTGCAGTTGCTCGCGGCAGTGGATGCCGGCGAAGTCACCGACGGCAAGACGCTGGCCGCGCTGCTGCTGTGGCAGCGGCGCCTTCATGCGGTCCGCCGGTAGGGGCCACCTGTAGGCGAGGCTTCAGCCCCGCTGGTCCGGCGCCGCGTTTCGCCCGCGAGGCTGAAGCCTCGCCTACACGCCGGCCGACACGTCGGCCTGCATGTCGAGCATTCGCTGCTCTACGCCGTCTCGCCCAGATAGGCGGCCCGCACCTTCGGGTCGTGCAGCAGCGACGATGCGTCGCCGTGCAGCGTGACCTCACCGGATTCCATCACGTAGCCGCGGCTGCTGACCTCGAGCGCGAGTTTCGCGTTCTGCTCGATCAGCAGGATGGTGACGCCTTCGCGCGAGATCGTGACGATCGTCTCGAACACCTTCTGCACCATCAGCGGCGCGAGACCCATCGATGGCTCGTCCAGCAGCAGGAGCTTCGGCCGCGACAGCATCGCGCGACCCATCGCCAGCATCTGCTGCTCGCCGCCCGACAACGTGCCGGCCGTCTGCCGGCGCCGCTCCTTGAGTCGCGGGAACAGGCCGTACACGCGCTCGATGTCCGACTTGATCGCGTCGTGATCATTGCGGATGTACGCGCCCATCGCGAGGTTTTCCTCGATCGTCAGCGCGCCAAACACGCCGCGACCCTCGGGTACCATCGCCAGGCCGCGCCGGACCAGCGTGAACGCGGGTTTGCCGGTCACGTTGTCGCCGCCGTACAGGACACGGCCGCCCTTGACCGGCAGCAACCCGCAAATGCCCTTCAACGTCGTGGTCTTGCCGGCGCCGTTGGCGCCGATCAGGCAGACGAGTTCGCCCTGGCCCACTTCGAGGTCGATGCCCTTTACCGCGTGGATGCCGCCGTAGGCAACCTCAAGTTTCTGCAGCGCGAGCAGCGGGGTTGCCATCGCCTCACTTGCCTTTCAAATTCAACGTCACTTCGCCGCCGAGATAGGCCGCGATCACGCGCTCGTCCTTCTGCACTTCCGCCGCCGGCCCTTCGGCAATCTTCTTGCCGTAGTCGAGCACCAGCACGCGATCGCACAGGCTCATCACCAGCTTCATGTCGTGCTCGATCAGCAGAATGGTGGTGCCATCGCGGCGGATGTCCTCCAGCAACGCCCGCAGCGACGCAGTCTCGGTGGCGTTCATGCCGGCGGCGGGCTCATCGAGCGCCAGGAGCTTCGGCTCGGTGGCCATCGCGCGGGCGATCTCGTGTCGTCGCTGGTCGCCGTAGGCAAGATGCCGCGCCAGGCTGTGCGCGCGCTTGTCGACCCCGACATACTTCAGGAGCTCGAAGGCGCGCTCGTGGATGGCTTTTTCCTCGGCGCGCGTGCCGGCGTTGCGCGATATCGCGC
>JANMCS010000525.1:0-1233 GCA_031361405.1 Betaproteobacteria bacterium | reverse complement strand
GAAGAAGCACCGGCAGCCAAGAAGAAGGGCTTGACGGTGAACCTGCTGGGCAGCGGCACGATCCTGCGCGAATCGCAGGCTGCGCGCGATCTGCTGCAAAGCGACTGGGGTGTGTCGGCCAACGTGTGGAGCTGCCCGAGCTTCAACGAACTGGCGCGCGACGGCCAGGATTGCGAGCGCGCCAATCTGCTGCATCCCGAAGGCACGGCGCGGGTGTCGTTCGTCACCCAGCAGCTGGAGCCGCATGCAGGCCCGGTGATCGCCAGCACCGATTACATGAAGAACTACGCCGAGCAGATTCGCGCCTATATTCCCAAGGGCCGCACCTACAAGGTGCTGGGTACCGACGGCTTTGGCCGCAGTGATTTCCGCAGCAAACTGCGCGAACACTTCGAAGTCAATCGCCACTACATCGTGGTGGCGGCATTGAAGGCGCTGGCCGATGAAGGCGCGCTGCCCATGGCCAAGGTGAGCGAGGCGATCAAGAAATACGCGATCAAGGCCGACAAGATCAACCCGCTGTACGCCTGAACCCCATAAAGACTCGGCACCACCGGTGATTTGCGCGAGCACGCAGCGCGCACCGGCACGTCCGCAACGGAGACAAACAACATGGCACTCGTGGAAGTGAAGGTACCGGACATCGGCGACTTCAAGGAAGTCGAGGTGATCGAAGTGCTCGTCAAGCCGGGCGACACCATCAAGGTGGAGCAATCGCTGGTCACCGTCGAAAGCGACAAGGCGTCGATGGAAATCCCGTCCACGCATGCCGGCGTGGTGAAGGAAGTGAAGATCAAGCTCGGCGACAAGGTGAGCGAAGGCTCGCTGCTGTTGATGATCGAAGGCGAGGCTTCTGCTGCCGCGGCGCCCCCGCCGCAGCCACCTGCCGCACCAGCGGAAGAAGCGGCAAAACCCGCTCCTGCCGCAGCGCCAGCGGCTGCCGCGGCGCCTGCGCCGTCCGTCGCCCCGGCGGGCGGCCCGATCGACGTGCTGGTGCCCGACATCGGCGACTTCGACGAAGTGGCGGTGATCGAGGTGCTGGTGAAAGTGGGCGACACCGTGGCGGTGGAGCAAAGCCTGATCACGGTGGAATCCGACAAGGCTTCGATGGAGATTCCGTCGTCGCATGCGGGTGTCATCCTGTCGCTGAAGGTGGGTGTGGGCGACAAGGTGGCCAAGGGGTCGCTGGTGGCGGTGATCGAAGGCGCTGCCGGTGCTGCGCCCGCACCGGCG
>JANMCS010000522.1:0-4097 GCA_031361405.1 Betaproteobacteria bacterium | reverse complement strand
GGTCGCCATGTTGTTCGACTTCATCTTCGAGACGCGCGACCTGCCGGACGGCATCAAGGCGCTGCTTGCCCGGTTGCAGATCCCGGTATTGAAGGCGGCGATGCTCGACGGCGCCTTCTTCGCCAAGAAGTCGCATCCGTCCCGCCTGCTGGTCAACGAACTCGCGCACGCGGGCCTCGGCTGGTCCCCGGTGATGGGACAGGAAGATCCGCTGTACAAGGCCCTGGGCGGCATCGTCCACCAGATCCTCGATAATTTTTCCGACGATCTCGCCATCTTCGACGAGCAGCGCGAAGTGCTGCAGGCGTTCCTGGCCGAAGAAGAAACGAATGCCGAAGCGAACATCAGTTCGACGGCCGACGAGATCAACCAGAAGGACCGGCAGCAGATCGCCTCCGTGGTGGCGCGTGCCGAAATCGAAAGGCGCATCGAAGGCGCGCCGGTGCCCAATTTCCTGGCGGCCTTCCTGCGCCAGAACTGGCGCGGCACCATGGAGCGCGTGTACCTCGACGAGGGCGAGGGCAGCGAAGCGTGGAGTGCCGGCGTGTCCACACTCGAGGATCTCGTCTGGAGCGTGCAGCCCAAGCGCTCCACCGAGGACCGGCGGCATCTGGTGGCCTTGCTGCCATCATTACTGAAGCGGCTGTCCGCGGGCGTCGGCGTGGGGGGCTGGCAGCCGGAGCAGCGCGAAGCTTTCATGTCCCACCTGGTCGAGGCCCACGCGGCGGCGGTGAAGCCGGCGTTTGCCACCGTCGAATCGCCGATGGCGGCGGTGGCGGAAGCCGCCATGGCGCAGGCCGAGATGGCCAAGGCGGCGGGCAACGACGTACTGGCAGCCAAGGCGGAAGCGCTTGCGGTGGCGATGACGCAGGCGGTGCCCGAGCCGATCGAGCCCGAGCGTGAGGTCCAGGACGACGACTACCTGGAGATTGCCAGGAACCTCGAGCGCGGCATGTGGATCGAGTTCGAAGCCGAAGACGGCCAGCTGGCCTTCGCCAAGCTGGCGTGGGTCAGCCCGCTGCGCGGCACCTACCTCTTCACCAACCGGCAGGGCCAGAAAGCGTTGTCGATGACGGCCGAGGAACTGGCGGAGCGGTTCCGTGCTGATCGTGCGCGCCTGGTCGAGGCCGAACCGCTGATCGATCGTGCCTTCACCAGCATGATGACGCAGATCGAGCAGAAATTCCCCGAACCGGTCGCGGTCGCTTGATGCTCCCGGCGTTGTTACAAGAGCGGCGATGAAAGCGACCGGGGCGTACATCATCGGTGACGAGATCCTGTCGGGTAAACGGCAGGATTCGCATCTGCCGCGCGTTATCGAGACGCTGCGCGCGCGTGGCTTGCGGCTCGACTATGCGCACTACGCGGGTGACGACCGCGAACGCCTTGCCGCGTTGCTGCGCGCATCGTTCGAGCGCGACGACTTTGTAGTGAGCTTCGGCGGTATCGGCGCCACCCCCGACGACCACACGCGACAGGCCGCGGCTGCCGCGTTGGGCGTGCCGCTGGTGCGGCATCCGGAGGCCGTTGCCGAGCTCGAGGCGCGCTTCGGCCCCGAGGCGTACCCCAATCGCGTGCTGATGGCGGAATTCCCTGCCGGCAGCCGGATCATTCCCAATCCCGTCAATCGCGTGGCCGCGTTTGCCATCCGCGACCACCTCTTCCTGCCCGGTTTTCCGCAAATGGCGTGGCCGATGTTCGACTGGGCGCTGGCACAGTGGTATCCCGACATGCGTGCCGCGCCGACCGCCGAGCGCTCGATCCTGGTCTTCGGCGCAGGCGAGAGCCAGCTGCTCGCGTTGATGGAAGCCAACGTCGCGCGCTTTCCGACACTGAAGCTCTTCAGCCTGCCGTCGATGCTACCGGCCGGCGAGCGGCGCATCGAGTTGGGGGTCAAGGGCGACGCGCACGATGTCGAGGCCGGACTGGCGCATCTGCGCGATGGCGTCGAGGCCGCGGGCTTTCGTTGGGAACCGGTGAGTGTCAACCGCTAAGGCGGGCGACGCGCGCTTGCGGCATGGCGATGGACGGCAGCGGACACTGGTTCGACGATCTTGCGGTGGGCGATGTGTTCAGCCGCTCGCTGACCGTCACCGAGGCGCATCTCGTGACCAGCGCCGGATTGCTGGGCGACTTCAACCCGCTGCATGTCGACGAAACGTTCGCGCGCGCCTCGCGCTTTGGTGGCCGCATCCTGCACGGCATGATGACCAGCGCACTGATGGGCGGCCCGGTGGGCATGCATTTCTACGGCACGGCCGCTGCCTACCTCGAGCACAACGCGCGCTTTGTCGCGCCGGTGCGTCCGGGCGACACGCTGGCCATTGCGTGGACCATCGTCGCCCTGACGCCGAAGCCGAAACATGGCGGCGGCATTGCCGCGATGGAGGGCACCGCCACCAACCAGTCAGGCGTGGTCACCACGCACGCCACCGGCAAGATCCTCGTCTTCAATCGCCCGCAACGGTAGGGTGTCAAGGCCGTGCGAGTGCCCGCACGCATTCGGCCACGAGCGGCGGGCCGCGATAGATGAGGCCGGTGTAGATCTGCACCAACGCTGCGCCTGCGGCGACCTTGGCACGCGCATCGTCGCCCGACAGGATACCGCCGACGCCGATGATCGGCAGCGCGCCATCCAGCGCCGCTGCCAGCACGCGGATGACGGCATTCGAACGCTCGCGTACCGGCGCGCCGGACAATCCGCCCGTTTCCTCGGCGTGACGCATGCCGGCAACGGTATCGCGTGCGATCGTGGTGTTGGTCGCGATCACGCCTTCGATCCCGTGTTCGACCAGGAGTCGCGCCGCGCCGCGCACGGCATCGTCGGTCAGGTCGGGCGCGATCTTCACGGCGAGCGGCACGTGGCGGCCATGCTGCTGCGCCAGCGCGGCTTGTGCGTGCTTCAGATGCGCCAGCAGCGCGCCCAGCGCAGCTTCGGACTGCAGGTCGCGCAGGCCCTGGGTATTCGGCGACGAAATGTTGACCGTCACATAGCCGGCGTGTGGATACACGGCGCGCAGGCACGCGAGGTAGTCGTCGGCGGCGCGCTCGTTGGGCGTGTCGAAATTCTTGCCGATGTTGATGCCCAGCACGCCCTGGTAGCCCGACTGCATGACGTTGGCCACGAAGTTCTCGACGCCGCCATTGTTGAAACCCAGCCGGTTGATCAGAGCCTGCGCCGCCGGCAGGCGGAACATCCGCGGCTTCGGGTTGCCAGGTTGCGCACGCGGTGTGACGGTGCCGGCCTCCAGAAACCCGAAGCCGAGCGTGGCCAGCCCGCGCAGGTGCGCCGCGTCCTTGTCAAGACCGGCGGCCAGCCCCACGCGATTGGGAAACCGCACGCCCATGACGGTGACCGGCGATGCCGGCAGGCGTGGCGACGCGAGTTGCGCGAGTCCGAGCGCCGCTGCGCGGTCGAGGGCGGCAAAGGCCGCGTCGTGCGCAGCCTCGGGATCGAGCGCGAACAGGAACGGTCGAGCGAGCGGATAGAGTTTATGCATGCGCAGGTTGAGACTTGCGCGCGCCACGGCGCGAAAGCCGCGCGATAATAGCATCCACGATGCCCAATCCTTTGCGCCTGATTCCACCGCTGTTGATGTTGTCGTCCACGCTGCTTGTCGCGTCCGTGGCGTCGGCAGCCACCGTTGCGGCGGCCAAGCCGCGCGATACCGCGACCCCCGCCTATGGCCAGCGCGAAGACGTGCGCGCGTTTGCGGCCGAAGTGGCGGCCGAAAGCGGAATTGATAAGCGGTTGGTCGAGCGCTGGTTCGCCGCCGCGCGGCACCAGCCGAAGATCGTCGCGGCGATGGACCGGCCGTTGCTCGCGCCACCCAAATGGTTCGAATATGCGCCTCCGTTCGTGTCGACGGAACGCGTCGACGGCGGCGTCAAGTTCTGGCGCGCCAATGCGGAGACACTGGCCCGCGCAGAGCAGCAGTTCGGCGTGCCGGCGGAAATCATCGTCGCGATCATCGGCGTGGAAACGTTCTACGGTCGCGTGACCGGTTCATACCGTGTCATCGACGCGCTGGCCACGCTCGCCTTCGACTATCCGCGCCGCGCGCCATTCTTCCGGGGCGAGCTGAAGGAATTCGTCG
>JANMCS010000488.1:0-1092 GCA_031361405.1 Betaproteobacteria bacterium | reverse complement strand
GGCAGCTCCGGGGGTATCTTTGACTACGAGCGCAAATCGCTCCGTCTGCATGAAGTGAACGCGGCGCTGGAAAATTCCAGCGTCTGGAACGAGCCCAAGCGCGCGCAAGAACTCGGCCGCGAGAAGAAAACGCTCGAAACCGTGGTCGAAACCATCGATCACCTGAACAGCAACCTCTCCGACAACACCGAGTTGTACGAGATGGCCAAGGCGGATGAAGACGTCCCCAGCATCCTGACCATCGAAACCGAAGCCGCCAAGCTGCGCGAGGTGGTCGAGCAACTCGAATTCCGCCGGATGTTCAGCAACCCGGCCGATCCCTTGAACTGCTTCGTCGATATCAAGGCCGGCGCCGGTGGCACCGAGGCTTGCGATTGGGCGCAGATGCTGCTTCGCCAGTACCTCAAGTATTGCGAGCGCAAGGGCTTCAAGGCCGACGTGATGGAAGAAAGCGAAGGCGACGTGGCCGGCATCCGCGGTGCCACGATCAAGGTCGAGGGCGACTACGCATTCGGCCTGCTGCGCACCGAAACCGGCGTGCACCGGCTGGTGCGCAAAAGCCCGTTCGATTCGTCCGGCGGGCGGCACACCAGCTTTGCATCGGTTTTCGTGTATCCGGAAGTGGATGATTCGATCGAGATCGACATCAACCCGGCCGATGTGCGGGTGGACACCTTCCGGGCCTCGGGCGCCGGTGGCCAGCACATCAACAAGACCGACTCGGCCGTGCGCCTGACCCACTTGCCGACCGGCATCGTCGTGCAGTGCCAGGACGGCCGCAGCCAGCATGGCAACCGCGATGTGGCCTGGAAGCGCCTGCGCTCACGCCTGTACGACCACGAGATGCGCAAGCGCCAGGAAGAACAGCAGAAGCTCGAAGACACCAAGACTGATGTCGGCTGGGGTCACCAGATCCGCTCTTATGTGCTGGACCAGAGCCGTATCAAGGACTTGCGCACGAACTACGAAACCTCGGCCACGCAGAAGGTGCTGGACGGTGATCTCGACCAGTTCATCACCGAGAGCTTGAAGCAAGGCGTTTGACATTCGAAGATCGCATTAAAAAGGGGAATCACGTGAAGAATGGTTTAT
>JANMCS010000482.1:0-1255 GCA_031361405.1 Betaproteobacteria bacterium | reverse complement strand
TCGACCAGCTGCCGTGCGCCGACGCATCCTTCGACGTGGTGACGATGCTGGCGGTGCTGGAGCACCTCGAGCATCCGGATGCGATCCTGCGTGAAATCGAGCGCGTGTTGAAGCCCGCGGGGCGGCTGGTGCTGACCGTGCCATCCAACGCCGCGAAACCGGTGCTCGAGTTCCTCGCCTATCGCGTCGGCATCGTCAGCGAGGCGGAAATCCGCGATCACAAGCGCTACTTCAATCGCGCGTCACTCGCGGCGATCCTGCGGGGGACCGGCCTGCAGGTGGAGACCCATCGCTATTTCCAGCTGGGGATGAACAACTTCCTGGTGGCGCGCAAGCGGGGCTGAGGCACCGGCACACGGTGACGCAACGGCCTTCGATCAGGCCGTGCCACCCACCGTCAACCCGTCGATGCGCAGCGTGGGCTGGCCCACGCCCACCGGCACGCTCTGTCCGTCCTTGCCGCAGGTGCCCACGCCGGGATCGAGTTCGAGGTTGTTGCCGATCATCGACACGCGCGTCAGCGCATCGGGACCATTGCCGATCAGCGTGGCGCCCTTGACCGGATACGTGAGCTTGCCATCCTCGATCATCCACGCCTCGGCGGCCGAGAAGACGAACTTGCCGCTGGTGATGTCGACCTGGCCACCACCGAAATTGGCGGCATAGAGCCCCGACTTGACCGACGCGATGATCTCGTCGTGCTCGTGCGTGCCCGCCAGCATCACCGTGTTGGTCATCCGCGGCATCGGCATGTGCGCGAACGATTCGCGGCGGCCGTTGCCCGTGGGCGTGACGCGCATCAGGCCCGCATTCATCCGGTCCTGCAGGTACCCTTTCAGGATGCCGTCCTCGATCAGCACGGTGCGCAGCGTCGGATTGCCCTCGTCGTCCATGTTGAGCGAACCGCGGCGGTCCGGCATCGTGCCGTCGTCGACCACCGTGACACCCTTGGCGCCTACGCGCTCGCCTACGCGCCCCGAGAACGCGCTGGTGCCCTTGCGATTGAAGTCGCCTTCAAGACCGTGGCCGATCGCCTCCTGCAGCAGGATGCCGGGCCAGCCGTTGCCCAGCACCACATTCATCGTGCCTGCCGGCGCGGCCCGCGCCGACAGATTGGTGACCGCGGAATGCACCGCCTGCCTGGCGTAGTCCATCAGTATCGCGTCGTCGAAGTACGCGTAGTCGAAGCGCCCGCCGCCACCGGCGCCGCCACTCTCGCGACGGCCATTCTCCTCGGCGATGACCTGTAGCGACA
>JANMCS010000469.1:0-5194 GCA_031361405.1 Betaproteobacteria bacterium | reverse complement strand
CGCCACCTGCTCGGTCTTGAGGATGTCGAACTTGACCACGTACTTGGTGGTCTTGAGTTTGCCCATCGCGAGGTACTTGCGCGCCGCCTGCGGGTCGCCCAGGTTGTAGGCCAGCGTGAATTCATTCAACACCGGACCCAGGTTGGAGCGTTCGAGCACCTGGAAATTGGCGTTCGACAATTCGAGCTCGCCGAAGTCCGCGATGTTGTTCGCGGTGAATTTCTGCAGGAACGTGGCGTTGCTGCTCTTGATCTCGCCGGGGATCACCACGAGCGCGGGGCCGCGCTTGTTCTTGTTGGCGTAGTCGACCGCCTGGTAGACCGTCTTGTCCGCCGTCTGGTTGGCTTGCTGCGAAGTCTTGCCGCCTGCCGTGGGCGCGGCGCTTTCGAACTTGGGCTGCCCGAGCGCGGCGGTGGCGCTGACGGCCAGTGCCACGGCGAGCGCGATGGACAGGCGGGGTACTCGATGGAACGTGCGCATTGCGTATCTCCAACAGTGATGAGGTGACCGGGCGGGAGGCCTCACTTCTTGGCCTTGGCCGGCGGTGCGTTCAGTACTGCGTTGCGGCAATAGTCGCCGTACAGTCGTGCCACCACTTCCGTGGCCTGTTCGTTGACCAGCGTGAGCGCCATCTGAGCAATATCCGCGCCTGCAAATGATGCGCTGTTGGCGCCCACGTCGGAAACGATCTGCCCGTTGCTGGCCGACAGCGTGAAATTCATGCTGACCGCGACCTGGTTGACGGGAATGATCGGATTCATGCTGGCCTGCGATGAAATCAATCCGCGCAGCACGAAGCTGGCGCCCAGACGCCTGGCGGCGGACAGCGCCAGGTCGGGGTTGTTCTTGAAGTAGGCGTCGATCTCGGCTTGCGCGATCTGGGCGCGAATTTCCTCCGGCGTGTAGGTGCGCAGGCCCACCGCCCGCAGGCGCACGTTGATCGCCTGGAAGAGGGGGCCGAAATTCTGCTGCTGCGCGACGATGTAGCCGTCGCTGCGCTGCTCGCCGATGATGACCATGATCTTCTTGCCCTTGATCTCGGCCTTGCAGGGGGTCGACAGGTCGTAGGCGATGCGGTCGTTGCGCGCCGCGTCGGCGGGCGGCGGCGGCTCGGGGTTGGAAAACTTGAAGCCCTGGGCCGCGGCCGTGGTGCCCGCAAGCGCCAACAGGGCAAACCACGTGGCGGGGATGAACCATCGCGTCATGACAGGCGTTCGATCAAAGTGGGCGGGCAGGGACACCCACCGCATCCTGCAAGACTATGCCAACGACCCGCGAAAATCCACCCGAATAATCGGCAAGCCGATGCGCGGGGCGCATCGAGCCGCGGGCGGCGCATCGCGCACCATCGCTCACGTTTTCAGCACAATGTCCCACGTGGTGACGACCGCATCGGCTTCCATGCCCGTTGCGCGTTCGCCGAACTTGCCCGTGGCTGCGCGGCGATCATCCGCGCTGAGATTGCGATACAGGAAATCGCGCTCGTTGCCCGCTTCGCCTTCGAAGAACATCTGCGTCGTGAGCCGGGTGCGTCCGGCGGCCACGTTGAAATGCAGATGCGCCGTACGCCCCGCATACGGCGGCGGCTTGATCGTCTTGATCCGGTAGCGGCCTTCCGCATCCGTGACCAGGCGACCGTACGCCTGGAAATCAGGATCGAGCAGTCCCGATGCGTCGGAGTCGCCGGGATGGTGATAGCGGCCAAAGGCGTTGGCCTGCCAGATCTCGATGGTGGCGTTGGGCAACGGACGTCCCTGCAGGTCGAGCACACGGCCCGACGTGTAGAGGACCGTTCCCGCAGCGCGCTGCGTGTGACCCGTGATGATGGTCAGGTCGGCGTCGCTGTCGTCGGGCTTCTGCGCCGGATAGAACGGCCCCAGCGCATTGGCCGGCGTGGCAACGCGCGCCGCGTCGGCCGCCAGAGCGGGTCGTCGTGCCACCCACAGCCCGGCGCCGCCCAGCGCCGCGAGGGCGAGCAACGTGACGCGGCGCGTGACCGCAGGCTTCGCTTCAATGTCGGTCGGTGTCGGATGCATGGCCAGGCCTCCGTGAGTGGGAATGTCGTTGGACCGCGATGGCGCAGCTTCGGTAGGAGTCACTGTCGTTGCACGATGCAGGCATAACACTTCATCGTCGCTTGCCGCCCAGCAGCGAACCCAGGACCCCGCGGGTGATTTCGCGCGCGATGGACGACCCCACCGATCGCGCCGCGCTCTTGGCGGCGAGATCGATCATGCCGTCGTGCTTGCCGCCGCGGGGTCCGGTGGAACCGAACAGGATGTCCGAGAGGCCGCCCATCAAGCCGCCGCCCGAAGCTGCGGGCGTGCCGCTCGAGGCGGGTGCGCCGCCGGCCACGGGTGCGTCGCCCGAAGCCGCGACCCGCGCGCGCAGTTTTTCGTAGGCCGATTCGCGGTCAACCGTCCGGTCGTATACCCCCGCGACCGGCGAGCTGGCGATCACCGCTTGGCGTTCATCCGGCGTCAGCGGACCGATGCGACTGGCCGGCGGCAGGATGAACACGCGCTCGGTGATCTGCGGGCGGCCCTTGACATCGAGGAAGGACACCAGCGCCTCGCCGACACCGAGTTCGGTGATCGCGTCCTCGGTCTTGAAGTCGGGATTGGCGCGCATCGTCTCAGCCGCGGACTTCACTGCCTTCTGGTCGCGCGGCGTGAAGGCGCGCAGCGCGTGCTGCACGCGATTGCCGAGCTGGCCCAGCACGATGTCGGGAACGTCGAGCGGATTCTGCGTGACGAAGAACACGCCCACGCCCTTCGAGCGGATCAGCCGCACGATTTGTTCGATCTTGTCGAGCAGCGGCTTGGGCGCTTCACTGAAGAGCAGGTGCGCCTCGTCGAAGAAGAACACCAGCTTCGGCTTCTCGGGATCGCCCACTTCCGGCAGGCGCTCGTACAGTTCCGACAGCAGCCAGAGGAGCAGCGTTGAATAGACCTTGGGCGATTGCATCAGCTTGTCGGCGGCCAGGATGTTGACCACGCCCTTGCCATCGACGGTTTGCAGCAGGTCGTCGACGTTGAGCATCGGCTCGCCCAGCAACCGGTCCGCGCCCTGCTGTTCGAGGGTGAGGAGGCCGCGCTGGATCGCGCCGATCGACGCGGCCGACACGTTGCCGTAGTTGGTCTGGTAATCCCGCGCGTTGTCACCGATGTGCTGCAGCAGCGCGCGCAGGTCCTTCAGATCGAGCAGCAGCAGCCCGGCGTCGTCGGAAATCTTGAAGGCGAGCGTCAGCACCCCTTCCTGGGTATCGTTGAGATTGAGGATGCGGGAGAGCATGAGCGGCCCCAGGTCCGAGACCGTGGCGCGCACCGGGTGCCCCTGTTCACCGTAGAGGTCCCAGAACGTGACCGGGCAGCCGGCAAAGGCTGGGGCTTCGACGCCCACCATCTTGAGGCGCTCCTCGAACTTGGGTGATGTCTTGCCCGGCTGGGACAGCCCGGCCAGGTCGCCCTTCACGTCGGCCATGAAGGTGGGCACCCCCATCGCGGACAGGCGCTCGACGATGACCTGCAGTGTGACGGTCTTGCCGGTGCCGGTGGCGCCGGTGATGAGTCCGTGCCGGTTGGCGAGCCCGGGGAGCAGCAGGCATTCGATGTCGCCGTGGCGGGCGATCAGCATGGGTTCTGGCATGGCGTGGGAAGGGCTCTGAAGGGCCGGATGGGCGATGGGGCAAGTGTAGCGTCCCCGGGAGGGCAAACCCCGCAGGTAGTGGGAAAACAGCATGTTTACTGCTATAATTGCGGACTGCAAGCAGTGGAAAAACGGCAACTGCAGGTCCGCAAAGAAGCAACTGCAGGCGAGAAAAGCAAAAAAATGGGCTGGTGCAGCCCATTTTTCATTTGTGCGGCCGGGATGACCCCTGGTCATGGACCAATTGACCATTACGGAGCAACGGCGACGTGCCGATGGGTAAACAGCTGGGCGAACTTCTGGAACAGACGGTCCCGGCGCTCGGGGTGGAGCTCGTAGCTTGGGAAATTGCGGGCAAGGGTCCGCTCGTCCGTGTGTTCATCGACAAGCCGGGTGGCGTGGTGGTCGACGACTGTGCCCGCGTCAGCGACCATCTGACCCACCTGTTCACGGTCGAGAATGTCGAATACGGGCGGCTTGAGGTTTCGTCGCCAGGGGTGGACCGGCCACTGACCAAGTTGGCCGATTTCACCCGCTTTGCCGGCGAGGAAGCGCAAATCAGCCTGCACGACCTTACCGATGGCACCCGCAAGCTCAAAGGCATCGTGCGCGGAGTCGACGGCGACAACGTGCTGCTGGAAGGTCCAAAGGGCGTCCGCGCCATTGCGATCACCACGATCGCGCGCGCACGTCTCGTACCGAAGATCGAGTGGAGAAAGACCAAATGAACAAGGATCTGCTGTTGCTCGTGGACGCCCTGGCGCGTGAAAAGAACGTGCCCAAGGAGATCGTTTTCGTCGCGCTGGAATCGGCGCTGGCCTCGGCCACCAAAAAACGCTTCCCGACGGCGGAAATCGACGCACGTGTGGCCATCGACCGCGAAACCGGCGATTACGATGCGTTCCGCCGCTGGACGGTGGTGCCCGATGAAGAACACGAGGAGCCCGCGCACCAGCTGGCCATCACCGATGCCGCCGAGCGCGACCCCGAGCTCAAGCTGGGCGACGTGGTGGAAGAGCCGCTCGAGCCGGTGGAATTTGGCCGCATCGGCGCGCAGGCCGCCAAGCAGGTCATCCTGCAGAAGATCCGCGACGCCGAGCGCGAGCAGATCCTCAACGATTTCCTCGAGCGCGAAGACAACCTGCTGACGGGCACCGTCAAGCGCATCGAGCGCGGCAACATCATTGTCGAGTCGGGCCGCATCGAAGGCGTGATTCCGCGCGACCAGCTGATCCAGAAGGAAATGCTGCGCGTGGGTGACCGCATGCGCGCCTATGTGATGAAGATCGATCGCACGGCCAAGGGGCCGCAGCTGATCCTGTCGCGCATCGCGCCTGAGTTCCTGATGCGCCTCTTCGAACTCGAAGTGCCGGAAATCGAGGAAGGCCTGATCGAGATCAAGGCCGCGGCCCGCGATCCCGGCATCCGCGCCAAGATCGCCGTCAAGTCCAACGATCCGCGCCTCGACCCGCAAGGCACCTGTATCGGCATGCGCGGTTCGCGCGTCACCGCGGTCACCAACGAACTGGCCGGCGAGCGCGTCGAC
>JANMCS010000460.1:0-6577 GCA_031361405.1 Betaproteobacteria bacterium | reverse complement strand
GACGCCGGCAGGCGCCGACGCCCGGAGACGAAGACACGATCGAAGTGGCACTGGCGACCGACCAACATCTCGCGCCGTATCTTCCCGCCGTGCTGGAGTCGATTATTGTCAACTGCTCGAAACCTGTGCGGGTACACGTTTTGTGTCGTGATGTCGATTCGGTTCAGCTTGTCAGGCTATCCGAGCTCTTTCGGGATGTGCTGGATATCAAGGTCTATGCGTGCGAATCAATCACCTATGGGTCGGAAGTAAATTTGTTGACTCATACTACCGTATCAACCATCGACCGTTTGTTGCTGCCCCGTCTGCTTCCTGATTGCGATCGTGTCATTTATCTGGATATCGACCTGATCGTGCGGGGTGACTTGGCTGAGCTCTGGGCCATCGAACTTCGAGATCATCGATTGGCCGCCAAATCCAGTACATCCGCTGGATCGAAATATGTGATTCAAATGGTGCAGTCTGCGCTGAAATCCATGCCGGCATTGCAGGCTGCGGATGCTTTGACCTACTGTTTCGATAACTGCTACTTGATGGAGCGAGCATTCAACGCCGGTGTGTTGGTGATGAATCTTGATCGGATGCGGCGTGAAGGCTTTGTGGAAAAGTTTGTTCCACTCGTCGGGCGTTTCGCAATGAACGATCAAGACATCCTCAATATCTTTGCTGCTGGTTCGCGCATAGATTTGGATCCGGCTTGGAACTGCATCCCCCGACAGGATAGTTTGGATGGCGCAAAAATAGTTCATTTTGCCGGGCCGGCGAAGCCATGGGGTTCCACGTATATCACTGGTTCTCATTTCTTCCACCAGTTTGCAGATACCATCCAGGCGAGATCGCCGGAACGCTGACCGATCAAATGATTCGCGTTCTGGTTTTCAACTTCTTCGGCGGCGTCAAGGAGCGAGGTATACCGATCTACGCGCGTGGTTTGGCGGAATGTATGCGCCGTATCGGTGCCGAGACAGTGGAACTGGAGTGCCCGCGCTTCATGAGGACTTGGCCATCTTTCTATCTGAACTTGGCATTTGTATTTTTCGAGCAGTTTGTGACGCCCATTCTGCGGATCACACGCGGGTGTTCTGTCACCTTCTATCCATACAATTCCGCCGGCGTTATCGATGCGTGGCTGAATCGTAGCGTATGTGGCATTCACGATCTCATTCCCAACTCCAGAAAGAGCACGGGGCTAGCCGCTTTTTATATTCGAAGCACCCAGTGGATTCACTGCCGGCTTCGGCGACCGATATCTGTTGCATCGGCGCATACATTGTCATCGCTTCGGAGAATACCTAAATTCCTGCAGTGTAGGCTGATGCTTTGGCACAACCCGTTCTATGATTTTGAACGAGAAGCTGAGCGTGTGATCGCTGGCGATAATCGAAAGGCGGTGAGTAAAACGAAGATCGTGTTGCTGTTCAGTGGAATTGGTGCGAACAAAGATTTTCGGACAGCGATCAAGCTGATTACTGGATGTGAATCAATTGAAAGTCTGCAGATTCGAATCATCGGATTCGGCGGTGAATCTCATTTGGCAGTTCGGTATCTCGATCACTTGTCTGAAAATGTGCGGCGACATTTTGTTGTTCTTGGTCTTCTTGATCTTCGAGAATTATTGCTCGAATATTTCAACGCAGACGTGGTGTGGATGCATAGTTTGAAGGAAGGGTTTGGCCGCCCGGTTATGGAAGGCAGGATCTGCGGCCGACCGGTGATCGCCTCGAATATCGCCGCATTCCGGCAACTGGCTTGGATGGGTGTAAGGCTTTACAACGCCAAATCATTCGAGCAGAGCTTGCGCAGCGCGCTGGAGTTTGCCGAGTCTTCCCGTGCGGAGCGAGTCAGCGCAGAGCGCTACCATCAGGAACTGGAAGCTTCCGTGGCAGAATTCTTGGCGGGGAAAGCTCGATCTTGAACGGGCGTTGGCAGATTGGCAGCGACGGTTGCGACGGGTGGTCGATTCAGCGCTCGCTCAAGTATCTGATTAACCAGCGCGCGCGGCTCGGCGCCGTGCCCTGTGGCATCCGAATAGGTCATCGAGTCGATTCTGCCGTCTGCCGACAGCGTACCGACAGACACGCCCATGGCGTTCAGAAAGGGCAGGAAGTGGCGATGGTGGTGATGTCGATCGTGGGTGTTCTGAACGAGCAGACATCGGCCGGATTGGGCAGCTGTGCCTGACCATGCCTCGATAGCCGACAACCGGTTGGCGTGTTGAGCAACAGCCGCTTTCTGGGTTGTGGCGCTGGTGCACGCCTTTAAAAACGCATTGACCGCGCCGATCTGAGAGTATTTGATGATACTCGTCTGGGCGTTGATCGCAATGGCGGTTGCCCCATGGCCGAGATGCGATACCAGCATCAGCGCAGCAAAACCGCCACCACTGGAACCATAAGCAACGATCCGATCGGGTGGAACTTGCAGCGCTTGCGCCCAAGCTTTGACTATTTCCGCCAGTTCAGCGATGGCATCTCTGCGAGAGTTGCCGAAATACCATCCCAATTGAAGGGAATCCTTAAGGGTGAGTGTAGGATCGGCAATTGAAATGAAATTGCCCGGAAAATCCTGCGACCAAGTGAAACGATTGAAGCGGGGAATTGACCTTTCTTTGCGGTGACGTACCGCGCCGCCAAGCACGACGAATAGGCGATTACTCGGTTGACGTTTGAGAAGGCAGTTCCAAGTGAAGTGGGGGCCAGTGACATCGAATCGCGATACTCCGCCATGTGCAACTTGCGCCTCGATATCGGACGAATCGCACGTGATGACAGGCCCGAACAAGGAGTTCCCACTCACCGCAACGATCGTGTTCATCGGAACCTGAATCTGGTTGGATCGAGCGATGGTCAACGCGTTGGTTTGCCTGTTGCGTACAAAACCAGTTACAAAATACTCATGATCGTAGGAATCATCGGTGAATTCGGCTTGATTGCTGGATTCATACCAGCGCGTTGCGAAACGAACGTTATCGCGATGAAAATAGAATGCGTATTCGCACTGATCCTGATGTTGATTGCCAACAATGCGGGCGACGAAAACCTTGTCGGATCTTTCGAGTATGACGTGAGCGGTCGTGGCTGTTAAAAATTCGGCGGGTGCGGTTGCGTCAGGTGCGCTTGAAGGATCTTTTGTCATAAACCGCTCCGAGAAATGGTTGTCATGATTCGAGTTTGACGTTGATCGGATGGGAATGAGATTCAGAGTTGACTATTTTCTCGCATCGGCGCCGCAGGATTTGCGAGTGGGTATCCCAGTCATATTGCTGGCGCACCATGGATCTGCCGCGTTCGGCCATGGCACGAATGGACGGCGCGAGCGCTAGACAATCCAAGGTGCAACCGGCCCATTGCTCGGTGTTCGTGGCGAGCAGCAAATGCATTTCCGGGCTGGCCCGCAGGCCCTCCAGCCCGACAGGTGACGTGATCGCCGGCAAGCCATGCGCCATGTAGTCGAGCAGCTTGTTCTGCATGCCCGCGCCCCGCCGCACAGGGCACACGCCGACAGCCGCACCGTCCAACGCTCGCGCGAGATCGGGCACCTGGCCTAGGACGTCCACGCCGGGGTGCCGGCGCAGTTCTTTGGCATGCCGCGCGCCGATTGGCCCGATCACGCGCAGCCGGGCCTTGGGCTCTTCGCGCCGCACACGAGGCATCACCTCGTTGACGTAGTAGGCCAGTGCATCCCGATTGGGCAGTGTGGCCATGTTGCCGATGAAGACGATATCTTTCGAAGGCCCCAAGGTGACCTGCGGCGCGTGTGGCACGCCGTTGGGCACCACGAGCAATCGTGCCGCCAACGCGGGATCGATGTGTTTCAGAAGCTGCTGGCGATCCACCTCGGAGACGAGCGATACCGCTTCGAACCGCGCCACGATGTTGCCTTCATACCGCGCGGCGCGCGTCGATTCGTGGCGATACAGCGCGGATCGCCATTGAGGGCTGCCGCCAGGCTGGCAACGCGTGCCAGCCATGCCCATCGAGATCGCATCGGTCATCTCCAGCATGGCGGGCAACCCCGTGCTCAGCGCATAGGGCGCCGTGCGGATCAGGTGAGCCATGACCAGATCGTGATCTGGCGCCAGACGATCGATCAGCCGCGCGAAGGCGGCGCTGCGGTAGTAGGCCACCTGCAGCGCATCGTTGCCCGGCAGGGCCAGCGCGGTATTCAACCAGGAACGCCAGCGAGGCAGATGAACGCGGTACACGGCCTTGAAGGGATTGCCCTCACCGTGAGGCAGTTCGGGCACCTGCGCCGCTTCGCTCAGGCTGGCCAGCGTGATGTCGAACGATTCCGCCAACGCGCAGGCCAGGTGATAGATGCGCAGCTTGTCGCCGCCTATCGGGGGGTACGGAAAGCGCGGTGTGATCAGGAGCAGGCGCGGCTTGGCTGCTGGAAGTGGGGGCGCAGGCGAGGGCATCGATCAGTCGAACAGGTCGGCACCGGCGAAGGGCGGCGCGTTGCCGTCCCTTTGAGACAGGATCGGCAGGCCGTCGAGTGGCCATCGGATGCCGAGGTCGGCGTCATTCCAGCGGATGGCGCGTTCGGATGTGCCGGCCCAATGGGCGGTGGTCTTGTAGAGCAGGTCGGCTGACTCGCTGAGCACCAGGAACCCGTGGGCAAAACCGGCGGGTATCCAGAGCTGATGGGCGTTGTGTTCGCTCAGCTCGGTGCCGATCCATTGGCCGAACGTGGCGCTGCTTCGGCGGATGTCCACGGCCACGTCGAACACCGATCCGCGGGTGACGCGCACCAACTTGCCCTGCGCATGCGGCGGCAGTTGGTAGTGTAGGCCGCGCAGCACGTTCGCTGCGGAGCGTGAGTGGTTGTCTTGCACGAACCTCACATCGCCGCCCGCGGCCTGGTTGAAACGTTGCTGATGAAAGGTTTCGATGAAGAAGCCGCGATCGTCGGCGATCACGTGCGGCTTCATGATCAGAATGTCGGGCAACCCGGTAGCCACCACCTCCATCAACACACCCGCTCGTTGAGCACACGCAGAAGGTACTGGCCGTAGCCGCTCTTGAGCAAGGGCTGCGCCTGGCGTTCAAGGTCTTCGGCGGTGATCCAGCCGCTTCGGAAGGCGATCTCCTCGAGGCAGGCTACTTTCAGGTCTTGTCGGCGTTCCAGGGTGGCGATGAACTGGCTCGCATCGAGCAGGCTGTCGTGCGTGCCGGTATCCAGCCATGCATAGCCGCGGCCCATGATTTCCACCTGCAACTGGCCGGCCTGCAGATAGCGGGCGTTCACATCGGTGATCTCCAGTTCGCCACGCGCGCTGGGGCGAATGTCGGCGGCGATATCGCACACCTGCTCATCGTAGAAATACAGCCCGGTGACTGCGTAGGCACTGCGGGGGTGCTCTGGCTTTTCTTCGATGCTTGTGGCGCACCACGCGTCATCGAAGGTGACGACGCCGTAACGCTGTGGATCTCTCACGTGGTAGGCAAACACGGTGGCGCCCTGGCACCGATCGCTGGCGGTGGCGAGCAGGCGCTGCAGGTCGTGGCCGTAGAAGATGTTGTCGCCCAGCACAAGAGCGCTGGGGGCGCCACCGATGAAATCCTTGCCCAGCACGAAAGCCTGCGCAAGGCCATCGGGGCTGGGCTGCACGCCGTACTTCAACGAGATGCCCCACTGGCTGCCATCGCCCAGCAACGCCTGGAATCTGGGGATGTCTTGCGGCGTGCTGATGAGCAGGATGTCGCGGATGCCCGCCAGCATCAAGGTGCTGAGCGGGTGGTAGACCATCGGCTTGTCGTAGATCGGGAGCAGTTGCTTGCTCATCGCCAAGGTGGCCGGGTGCAGGCGCGAGCCCGCGCCGCCCGCCAGGACGATGCCCTTTCTGCTGCAGGCCGGTGTGCTGTTCATGGTCTCGGTGGTGCGGGCGGAGATGGAGAGATTTCGGCCAGCATGCGCGCCACGCCGGTCGACCAATCGGGCAGGTCGAGCGCGAATGCAGCGCGCAGCTTAACCGTCGACAGGCGCGAATTGAGCGGCCGCCGCGCGGGCGTGGCAAAGGTGTCACTCGCGACGGCCTCGATGGCCTGCGCCGTCAGCTTGAGTGGCAAGCCTTGCGCACAGGCCCAGTCGATCACGAACCCCGCATAGCCGTGCCAACTCGTTTCGCCGGAGGCGCAGCAGTGATACGTGCCGGCGAGTTCAGGCCGATGCGGCAGCGCACGCAGCGCGTGAGCGGTGACGTCGGCGATCAGCTCAGCGCCGGTCGGTGCGCCGATTTGATCGCACACCACGCTGAGTTGGTCTGCGATTCGTGCCTTTGCGAGGATCTTGCGGGCGAAGTTGTCGCCCCGCGCGGCGTGGATCCAGCTGCTACGCAGGATCAAGTGGCGGCAGCCCGAGCGGCGGATGGCTTCTTCGCCTTCGAGCTTGGTGTGGCCGTAGACATTCAAGGGTGCGGGCGTCGCATCCTCCGTCCAGGGCGTGGTGCCGCTGCCATCGAACACGTAGTCGGTGCTGTAGTGCACCAGCAGGGCGCCGATTGCGGCGGCTTCTCGTGCCAGTACGGCCGGCGCCAGCGCATTGACGAGGCGCGCGAGTTCGGGCTGCGATTCGGCCG
>JANMCS010000407.1:0-3531 GCA_031361405.1 Betaproteobacteria bacterium | reverse complement strand
GCGTGGCGCCGCCGGTGATCCTCGCGGCGACCCACGAGGAAGCCCTGGCCGTGGTTCTGCTCGAGGATCTCGAACGGCATGCGGCGACCTAGCGGGGATTATCGAAAATGCGTGACAAATTCCACAATATTCACGTAGTTCCCGCGAAGGCTTAGAACCCAGCGGCGTCCGTCAAAAGACACTGGGTTCCCGCTCAGTTACCAAAGTGCGCGGGAACGACGATATGGGGATTTGTGCGTCACGCATTTTCAAGACGCTCAATAGTGTCCTTCGAAACAGCAGCGCTTACCGTACCAAATTGAAACACGCAACAGCCCACGATCAAGGCGACGCACATGGTCTCACCGTTCACTCCGCAGCCACAGGCAATCCCGCAAGTCCTTGCCAACGAGCCGATCAAGTCGCGTGTCGCTGCTGCGGGCGCCGGTGCGGCATGGTGGGCCGAAGGGTGGCGGATGTTCCGGTCGCACATCGGAACGTGGGTCGGCATCGTGCTCGTCTATTTCATCGTTTCTCTGCTGTTGAACGCGGTGCCCCATATCGGCGCCGTTGCCGAGTGGCTGCTGACGCCGGTCTTCCTCGGCGGCATCATGCTGGGTTGCGACGCGCAGCAGCGAGGACAGCCGCTGCGGATCTCGCACCTCTTCGATGGTTTCAAGGGGTCGCATTTCGTTTCGTTGCTGCTGGTCGGCGTGTTCAACCTGGCGCTGTGCCTGCTGGCCATCGTCGCCGGGGGCGCCGTGCTTGCCGCTGGAATCGGCATGTCCGGGCTGTGGAATTTCGCCAACCTCGCAACCGACCCATGGCAGATGTGGCGCACGCTCGGGCTCACGTATCTTTCGCTCATCGCGCTGGCGGCGAGCGCATTTGCGGTGATCGCCATGGCCAACTGGTTTGCGCCGGCGCTGATCGTGCTGCGGGACGCGAAGCCTCTCGCGGCCATGCTGGCCAGCCTTCGCGCCTGCATGCGCAATTGGCTGCCGTTTCTCGTCTACGGCCTGCTCGGGTTCGTGATCGCAATCGCCGCGTTGGCGATATTCGCAGCGCTTGCCGGCGTGATCGGTTTCGAGGCGATCATGGCCATCGTCGATGGCAACGGAGACTGGGGGACGTTCACCTTCGCTACGGGAATTCTCGGCGCGGTGTGCGCGGTGCTCACCGCGGTCATTGCCGCGGTGATATTCGGCTCGACCTACGCCAGCTATCGCGACACGCTCGCGGCGGACGATTCCACGCACGACATTCCCGCGTAACGCCGACCGCCGCGCTCAGTGCGCCCCCAGTGCGCCCCCAGTGCGCCCTCAGTGCGCCCAGTGGGCCGTCAGTGGGCTTGCTCCCAGTTGGCGCCAACCCCGACGTCGACCACCAGCGGCACGCGCAGCGACGCCACGCCGGTCATCAGGCCCGGCAGTTCGCGCTCGACCCGGGCGGCTTCGCTTGCGGGCACTTCGAGCACCAGTTCGTCGTGGACCTGCAACAGGAGCTTCGTCGCGAGCCGTTCGCGCTCGAGCCAGCCCTGCACCGCGATCATCGCGAGCTTGATGAGATCCGCCGCCGTGCCCTGCATCGGCGCATTGATCGCCGCGCGTTCGGCGCCGGCTCGACGCGGCCCGCCCGCAGCCTTGATGTCCGGCAACCACAGCCTGCGGCCGAACACCGTTTCGACGTAACCCTGCTCGCGCGCGAGTTCACGCGTGCGTTGCATGTATTCCGCGACGCCGGGATAGCGCGCGAAATATTTGTCGATGAACTGCTGCGCCGCGCCGCGCTCGATGGAGAGTTGCTGCGCCAGGCCGAACGCGCCCATGCCGTAGATCAGGCCGAAGTTGACCGCTTTGATGTAGCGCCGCTGGTCGGTCGTCACGTCGTCGGGTTTGACCCCGAAGATCTCGCCGGCCGTGGCGCGATGGATGTCCTGGCCCTCGTGAAAGGCCTTGAGCAACGCGGGGTCCTGGGACAGGTGCGCCATGATCCGCAATTCGATCTGAGAATAATCGGCCGAGACGAGGACATGTCCCGCCGGCGCTATGAAGGCCTCGCGTATGCGGCGGCCTTCGGCCGTGCGCACCGGAATGTTCTGCAGATTGGGGTCGCTCGAGGCGAGCCGGCCGGTGACGGCAGTGGCCTGCGAGAACGTCGTGTGCACGCGGCCCGTGCGCGCGTTCACCATGAGCGGCAGCTTGTCGGTGTAGGTCGACTTGAGCTTTGACACCGAGCGATGTTCGAGCAGAACTTTGGGTAACGGATAGTCTGCCGCGAGTTCCTGCAGCACTTCTTCGTCGGTCGACGGTTGCCCGGTCGCTGTCTTCTTGACCACCGGCAGGTTCATCCGCTGGAACAGGATCTCGCCCAGCTGCTTCGGCGAACCGAGATTGAACGGCTGCCCTGCGAGCTGATGCGCCTGCTGCTCCAGCGCCATCACCCGTTCGCCCAGTTCGCGGCTCTGCTGCGCGAGGAGCTTTGAGTCGATGAGGATGCCGTTGCGCTCCATGCGAAACAGCACTTCGCGCACCGGCATTTCGATCTGCGCGTAGATGTAGTCCAGTTTCGCGTCGGCCGCGACCACCGGATACAGCGCGCGATGAAGCCGCAGCGTGATGTCGGCGTCCTCGGCTGCGTATTCGGTCGCGCGGTCGATCGCCACCTGCTCGAAGGGAATGCGCTTGGCGCCCTTGCCGGTCACGTCGTCGTAGCTGATCGTGGCGACGTTCAGATGCCGCCCGGCGAGATTGTCCATGTCGTGCGGCCGATGGGATTCGAGCACGTAGGACTCGAGCAGCGTATCGTGCGCCACGCCTTTGAGCACCAGATCGTCGTTGGCGAACGCGTGCTGGTCGTATTTCAGGTTCTGCCCCACTTTCTTTCCGGCAGGATCGGCCAGCCATGGCGCCAGCCGGCGCAGCGTGGCGCCGCGGTCGAGCTGATCCGGCACGCCCGCGTAATGGTGCCCGAGCGGTATGTAACACGCAGTACCGGGCGTGATCGAAAGCGAAACGCCGACGATGCGCGCCTGCATCGGGTCGAGGCTGGTCGTCTCGGTGTCGACCGCGACGTGGTCCGCCGCGGCGATGGCCGCGAGCCAGCGCGCGAGTGCCTGCTCGTCGCACACCATTTCGTAATGCTTGTCCGCAGGCGCCGCCGCCGCGACGATGGCGGATGGCTCCGAGGGATCCGTGTCCCAGCGCCTGCCCGTGGTGTCTTGCGCGGCGCGCTGCGCGATGACATCGGCGGCGTCCGGGGCGCCTGTGGCACCTTTTTCCAGATCGCGCAGCCAGCTCTTGAACTCGAAGCGTTCGTACAAAGGCTTCAACACCGCCAGGTCCGGCGGCGCGATTGCCAAATCCGCCGGAGCCAGCGGCAACGCGCAATCGGTCTTGACGGTGAGGAGCCGGCGGCCCTGCGGCAGCCAGTCGACGGACGCGCGCAGGTTCTCGCCGACCACGCCCGGGATCTCGGCCGCATGCGCAAGAATGTTTTCGAGCGACCCATATTGCGCAAGCCATTTCGCGGCGGTCTTGGGGCCGACCTTGT